>JACQTN010000498.1 GCA_016210785.1 Armatimonadota bacterium | reverse complement strand
GGGGGAACGTCTTTGCCGGCTACTTCAAGGATCCCGACGCCACCGCCGCGACGCTGCGGGACGGCTGGCTGCATTCGGGCGACGTCGGGGTCTTCGATCCCGACGGCCACCTCCGCATCACCGATCGGAAGAAGGATCTCTTCATCACCGCCGGCGGAAAGAACATTGCCCCCCAGTACATCGAGAACAAACTGAAGTTCTCACCGTACATCAACGACGCCGTGGTGGTCGGGGACGGGCGGCGCTACCTGGTGGCGCTCGTGGTCATCGATGAGGAGAACGTGACGAAGTGGGCGCAGGACCGCCGGCTGCCCTTCACCACGTACGCCGACCTCTCCCAGCACCAGGAGGTGCGCGACCTGATCTGGCGGGAGGTGGAGGCGATCAACAAGACCCTGTCGGGGCCGGAGCAGGTGAAGAAGTTTGCCATCCTCCACAAGCGCCTCCACCCGGAGGACGGCGAGGTGACGCCGACGCTGAAGGTGAAGCGGAAGGCGGTGATGGAGAAATTCGGAGACGTGATCGAGAATCTGTATCGCGGCTGAGCGCTGCTGCGTCAGGCCCAGCGTTTCCGCTCCCGCCACCGCCGCCACCCCTTCACCGACGGCGCCGCGCCGACCCCGAGATAGAGCTCCTGCACGTTGGCGTTGGCGCGCAGTTCGTCCGCCGTCTCCTCCAGCACGATCCGCCCGCTCTCCAGCACGTAGCCGTGGTGGGCCACCGTGAGCGCCATGCGCGCGTTCTGCTCCACGAGCAGGATCGCCGTGCCGCCCCCGTTGATTTCGCGGATGATGCGGAAGATCTCCGCGACGACCCGCGGCGCCAGGCCCAGGGACGGTTCGTCCAGCAGCAGCAGGCGCGGGGACATCACCAGCGCCCGCGCGATGGCCAGCATCTGTTGCTCCCCGCCGGACAGGGTGCCCGCCAGCTGGCCGGCGCGATCCCGAAGGATGGGGAAACGGGCGACGACCCGCTCCGTGTCCGAGCGTGCCGCGTCCCGATCGCGGCGCGTGTAGGCGCCGAGCCGGAGGTTCTCCTCCACCGTCAACTCGGGAAAGATGCCGCGTCCCTCCGGGACGTACGCGATCCCCAGCCGTGCCAGATCCTCCGTATCCCAGCCCGTGATGCGCCGCCCCAGGAACTCCACGGTGCCCTTCTGCGGCTGGTCGGGGATGGAGCCCATGATGGTGCGCAGCAGGGTGCTCTTGCCCGCGCCGTTGCTGCCCAGGAGCGCCACGATCTGTCCCGCGGGGACCGCCATGGAGACACCCCGCAGCACCAGCAGTCTGCCGTGGTGGTAGGCGGTCTCCACGTTGGCCAGGGAGAGCAACGCCGTCACGCGCCCGCCTCTCCCAGATAGGCGCGGATCACTTCTGGATCCCGCTGCACCGCTTCTGGTGGCCCCGCCGCGATCACGACACCGTGGTCGAGCACCACCACGCGGTCTGAGATTCCCATCACCACCCGCAGGTCGTGCTCCACCAGGACCACGGTCGCGCCGAACTCGTCGCGCACGTCGCCGATGCGGAAGACCAGGTCCTCCTTCTCCTCCACGGTCATCCCCGCCGACGGCTCGTCCAGCAGCAGCAGGCGAGGCTCCAGGGCCAGCGCCCGCCCCAGCTCCACGAGCTTCTGCTGGCCCACGGGCAGGTCGCCCACCCGCCGGTTGCGGACGGCCTGGAGGTCGAGGAAATCCAGGATGCGCTCCGCCACCTCCCGGTGCCGCGCCTCCTCCGCCCACCAGCGCCGCGTGGCCAGCGCCGCGTCCCAGAAGGTGGCCCGGAAGCGCAGATGCCGCCCCAGCAACAGGTTGTCCAGGGCGGTCATCCCGCGGAACAGCTCGATGGTTTGAAACGTGCGGGCGACAGCGCGCCGGGCGATCGCATCCGGCCGCAGGCCGAGCAGGTCTTCGCCGGCCAGGCGCACGCGCCCGCGGTGGGGCCGGTACAGCCCGCAGATGCAGTTGTAGAGCGTCGTCTTGCCCGCGCCGTTGGGCCCGATAACCGAAGTGACGGTGCCCTCCGCGACGCGCAGGCTCACCCCGTCCAGCGCGCTGATGCCGCCGAACCGGATGGCCAGATCGTCGATCTCCAGCAGATCAGCGCCGGCGCGCTCCCCCGGCGACCCCCGTGATTCGAGCACGCGACCCGGGCGCCCGCTCAAAATTCCACGGGATAGGTGATCCAGTCGGTGAGCTTCACGTACTTGCCCTTCTCGGTCTTCACCATGTACATGCGGTTCAGCCCCTGGCGCCGCTCCGGCCCGAACGTGACCCCGCGCACCACGTCACCGTCCCAGTTGCGGATGGACTCCATGGCCGTCACGAAGCTCTCCCGGGTCAGGTTGCGGCCCGCGCGCCTCATCCCTTCCAGGAACGGCTCCAGGAACGCCACGCCCGCCGCGGCGTTGAACGGATTGCGCCGCAGGTCGGGGATGTACCTGCTCACGATGTCGATGACGCGGTCCACTTTGGGATCGTGCCCGGGCAGCGGGATGAAGCCGCCCAGGTGCACGTTATCCCACGCCTCGCCCGCCAGGACGAACATGATGGGGTCGGCCAGGGTGAAGGTGCTCACCAGCGTCGGGCGGTAGCCGACCTTCACCATCTCCCGCACGATGAGCGCGCCGTGCCGGGGCGTGGCGTAGAGGACCACCGTGTCCGCCCCGCTCTCCTTTAACTTGAGCGCATGCCCGCTCAGGTCGGTGACCACCAGCTCGTAGGGGATCTGGGCCACGATCTTCGCCCGGTCTCCCATCGCCGCGACGCCGCGCTTCACGCCCAGGAGGCCCTTCTGCCCGTAGAGGTCGTTCTGGTAGAAGACGGCGATCTTCTGCGCCTTGAGGGTCTCCACGCCGTAGCGAGCCAGCATGATGCCCTCGTGGATGTAGCTTGGGTAGGTGACGAAGAGATACTTCTTGTTCCGGAAGCCGGCCCACATGCTGGAGTCCGCCGTGGGCGAGATCCAGACGACGCGATTCTCGATGACGTAGTCGCGCACGGCGAAGGCGTTAGCCGTGCCGATGAGCCCGATGATGCTGAAGACCCCGGCCCGCTCCACCAGTTCGCGGACGTTGGCCGCCGCGCGCGGGGGCAGGTAGGAGTCGTCGCGCAGGACGACGCGGAGCCTGCGGCCGTGGATGCCGCCCTGGTCGTTGACGTGCTGGCTGTACGCCTCGATGGCCCGGCCGACGGCACCCCAGTAAGCGGCGGGTCCTGACAGGGGCATCGAGGATCCGATGACGACCTCGGTGGACGTGATCCCCCGCTCCTGCGCCTGGACAGCCAGGCCGGAGGCGCCCACCACCAGGGCCACCGCGATGATCGCTACGAGCCGCCACGTCCTCATGCGCAAATCCCTCCCCCGTCAGACTCTGAGCCGGCGCACCCTGTCTTATTCTGCCGCGCCCGCCAACCCCCCTACACCCGCCGGTGGTACTCTCGCCCCAGCAGGCCCTCCGGCCGCACCAGCAGC
>JACQTN010000507.1 GCA_016210785.1 Armatimonadota bacterium | reverse complement strand
TGAGGCCGGCGTTCATCAGCAGCAGGTCCACGACGAACAGCAGGATGCGCCGCTCGGAGATCTGCAGCGGCAGGGCCCGGGTGCGCCGCACCAGGCGGCGCCACGCGGCCACGGGGCGGTCCCGCCACGGCGCCCGCCCGCTCTTCACCGACGTCTCCGCGGAGAGCCTCATGCGCGCTACTTCAGCGTCCCTCCCATGCGCAGCCGCCGCCCGGTCACCAGATACCCCAACCCCACGCCGTTGCCCAGGGCTCGCCAGAAAAGCCCCGGGTCCCGCCGCAGCAGCCCGTTGCCCGCGTTCATCAGCATCTGGCCGAAGATCGCCCAGTAGCAGTGGAGCACCGAGAGCTCGGGGTACTTGCGGGTGAAGTACATGCGGTTGATGGCCTCCCACTTCCCCAGCAGGTAGTTCCGGTCCCGGCGGATGGGCATCGTCAGGTGATGGGCGCGCGCCGCCGCCACCACCGCCAGGCGGTACCTCTGCCCCACGCGATAGCTGTACTCCACGTCCTCCAGGTGCCCCGTCCCCTCGAACCACTCGTCGTACGCGAACCGGTCAATAACCTCCCGGCGCCACACCGTCGCCCCGCCGTACAGCCACTGCACGTCCATGGTCTCGCGGGCGCCGAAGATGTCGGTGTGAAACCCGCTCCGCAGCACCGCGCCGCGCCGGCGGCTCTCCAGGAAGAAGAGGGACTTCAGCCACAACCCGTGCATCTTTCCCGGATGATTCACGATGTTGAAGCCGGCCCCGCCCACATCCGCACGGGCCTGCGCCCAGAAGGCGGCCATCGCCTCCAGGGCGTCGTGCTCAAGCACCAGGTCGTCGTCCAGGTAGCCGGCGATCTGCACCCCCAGGTCCAGGGCCTGCATACCCACGTTGCGCTGGCGGGCCAGCGACGGCGGGTAGATGCGGCGGTAGCGGATGGCCAGCGTGGGGAACTCCGCCACCACGTCCTCCACGGTGCGCTCCCCGCCGTCCACGACCACCACCTGGTCGGGGCGGCGGCTCTGCCCGGCCAGGCTCGCCAGCAGCCGCCGCAGCTCGTCGGGCCGGTTGCGGGTCGGGACCACGAAACCCATGGTGGGAATACTGCCCACGGTGTCTCGTCTCACCCTGCGTATTCGTAACGTTGGCTAAGTCTCCCCGGACTCACGGCGGCTTCGTTTCACCCTGCGCATTCGTGACGTGTCCCAAGTCTCTCCGGACTCACGGCGGCTCCGTTTCGCGCTTCGTACCCGTAACGTTTGCTAAGTCTCCCCGGACTCACGGCGCCCTTCAGGACGGCACGCAGGAGCCAGACGCCGCCGCCCGCCCCAGCCGCGCGTAGACCTTTTCCCGGGAGAACCAGTACCCGTGCTTGCGGAAGTAGCGCACCAGCGCCAGGGCGTGGAGCCAGCTCAGACCGCTCCACAGCCTCCGCGTCACCCGCCGCTCCCGGTGGATCACCACCGCGTCGGGCAGATAGATCACCTGCCACCCCGCCCGCCAGGCGCGCAGACAGAAGTCCACGTCCTCCGGGCCGTAGAACATCCTCTCGTCCAGCAGGCCCACTTCCTCCAGCGTCTGGCGCCGGATCATCTGGCAGGCCCCGATCGCGTAATCCACGGGGCGCACCGCCACGGCTGCGGTGGGGGCGTAGCTCTCCTCCCTCACGAGCCGGCCGAGCACGCCCACTCCCACCCGTCTTCCGAGCTTGGTGAACACCGTGGGAAAGCGCCGGCAGGAATCCTGCACCCGGCCGTCTGGGGAAACCAGGCACGGTCCCACCACGCCGGCGCCCGGGTGGCGGTCCAAGAAATCTGCCATGCGCTCCAGCGCGCCCGGCCGCACCTCCGTGTCCACGTCCAGCAGCACCACGCAGCGGCCCGCGGCCCGCAGGAGACCCTGGTTTCGCGCCGCGGCGACGCCGCGGTTCGCGGCGTTGCGGATGAGCGTCGCCGACGGCATCACCACCCGCAGGATGCCCTGCACGTCGTCGCGGGAGCCGTTGTCCACCACGATGACCTCCACGCCGTCCCGCGGGCCGTGGGCGCGGAGCGCCTCCAGGCAGCGGCGCAATAGCGGCGCGGAGTTCCAGGTGAGGATGACGACCGATATCGTGGGACCCAGCGCGCGGCCGGCCGCCGGCACGTACGCCGGCGGCCGGCGCGCGCGCAGGAGTCGCACCCGCCACCACAGCGCCAGGCCGCGGGTGACCGCGGCGGCGCCGAAGCGCGGCGGCAGCGCCGCGGCCATCGCCAGGAGCGCGGCGGCGGGGCCGGCCGTGGCCGGCGCAGCGGCGGACGCGCGCAGGTGCCGCCGCGCGCCGGCCACATCGCCCGTCGCAAGACCGGCCACGCCCGCCTTCCAGCGGGCGTGGCTCAGATGCCGCGCCGTGCCATACTCCCGGCGCTCCTCCGGCGAGAGCCGGTCATTCACGCGCTCCAGCACGCGGAGGCGCGCCTCCGCCATCGCCACCGCGTTCACGCTCAGGCTACCCGGCCGCAGCAGCCGGCACCGGATGAGAACCCGGCCGGTGGCGCAGAAGCGCGCGCCTCCGTGCGCCAGGCGCAGCCAGTACTCCAGGTCCTCCGCGCGGCGGAGGGTCTCGTCAAACAGGCCGTGGCGTTCCACCACCTTCCGCCGGAACATCACCGTGGACGGGTTGATGACGTTCGCGGCCAGGAGCGTGGCGAACACTTCCCGGCCGCCGGACACCAGGGGTGCCCGCAGGTCGAACTCCACCTCCGGCGCGTCGTCGCGGAAGTGGCGCACCGCGCCCCAGCAGACATCGCACTCCGGCTCCGCCTCCAGGCGCGCCACTTGGTGCGCGATCTTCCCGGGCAGGAAGAGGTCGTCGGCGTCCAGGAGCGCGATGTACTCGCCGGCGGCGTGGCGGATCCCGGTGTTGCGCGCCGCGCTGAGCCCGCGGTTCTCCTGGCGCACGCAGCGGATCGCCCCCGCCCGGACGTACGGCGCCAGCACCTCGGCGGTCTCATCCCGCGAGCCGTCGTCCACCACGATGACTTCCAGCGGCGCGTAGTCCTGCGCCAGAACCGACTCCACGGCGCCCTGCACGTACGGCGCCACGTCGTAGCATGGGATGATCACCGAGACGCCGGCCCCGCTCATGCCGCCGTGACCCGCCGGAGAATCTCGCCGAACCGCCGCTCGTAGGTATGGTCGCGCACCGTCCGCTCGTACCCGGCGCGGGCGATGGCCTCGCGGTCGCCGTCGTGGGCCAGCAGGTGGCGGACCCTGTCCACCAGGTCGTCGGCGTTCCGGTAGACAACCACTTCCCGTCCCACGTCGTAGTAGTCGCCGAGATTGTCGGCGTCGGCGGTCACCGCGAGCGCCCCGCACGCCGCCAGTTCGAACACCCGCGCCTTGATCTGCGGAATCCGCCGCTGCAGCAGCTCTCTGACGTTGCCCGGCAGGTGGTGGACGTCGGCCACCAGCCGCGTGCCGCTGCGCCGCAGGAAGAGCCGGCCCAGCGACCGCACGCCCAGGTACGACGACGGCGGGTTGAGGGCCAGGCCCACCTTTGAGGCGGAGAAGATCCGCACCAACTCCTCCCCGCTCACGCGCCCCTCGGGCCAGCCGGTACCGCGCACCACCACCTTCACGCCGGCGCGGCGCAGCGCCTCGATCAGCCGCGCGCGGGGCTTGCTGTACGATCCGACGAAGCTGGCGTCGATGTCCCGCGCCACGGGCAGAGGCCGGAACAGCCGCGTGTTGGCCGCCCACTGGGTGTGGATCACGTTCCGGCAGCCGAGGGCATGGTAACGCGCGACGGCGCGGGAGTAAGTGGTGGCGATCCAGTGGAAGTGCGGCGCGCAGCGGCGGGAGTAGCTATCGAATCGCCAGTGGTCGTCGCACATCCAGGCCAGCGTCGTGGTCAAGGCGCCGACGGCCCGCAGCGCGTCGGGGCGCAGCTCGTCCGTGAACATGACCGCCCAGAACAGGTCGGGCTTCTCGCGGGCCGCCAGCGCGACCATCTCGTCATTCATGCGGTCGCGGCCCACCTCCAGCATCCGGTCGTAGGGCACGTAGACCAGGTGCACGCCCGGCATCGCCCGCAGGGCGTCGTAGAAGGTCTGGTGCTCGAAGCTGTACCCCCGCTCCGGCACCATGTAGTCGTGCATCAGCGCCGCGTAGACGATCTTCATCCTGGCGTTCCGGCCGGCACGACTCCGGCGCCCGGCGGCCACACCCCCGGGTCCCGCGTTCACCGCTGTCCCGGCGCCCCGTCGCCCGGCTCCCCCAGGAACCTGGCCACGGCGTGTGCCCGGTTGCGCGCCTTCACCTTCTTCAGGATGGACCGGATGTGGGTCTTCACCGTGGCCTCGCTGATGGTGAGGTGCGCGGCGATCTCGCGGTCGGTGGCACCCTGGGCGATCTCCTGCAGGATCTCCATCTCACGCGCGCTGAGATGGCCCGCCTTGCCCTCGGCGAAACGTCTGGTCCGCCGCTCCGTACCCCGCCCGCTCCGTCCGGGAAAGGGCCGGGCGGCCATGATCAGCTCGCCGTCCCTGGCGCCCCGGATCACGCGCAGCAACGTCTCAGGCTCCGTGTCGGCGAGCAGGTAGCCGGCGGCGCCAGCCTCCAGGGCGGCCATCACCTGATCGCCGGCCTCGGCGCTGATGGCCACCACCTCCGTCTGCGGCGCGGCCTGCTTGACGCGGCGGATGGTAGGAATCCCTCCCAGGTGGGGCAACCCCACGTTGATCAGCAGCACGTCGGGGGACAGCTCCTGGACCAGCGCCAGCGCCTCCTGGGCGTTGCGGGCCTCCCCCACGATGGCCATGTTCCCCTGCTCCTCGAGAATCCGCCGGAGGCCCTGGCGGATGAGGAGGTTGTGATCGGCCAGCACCACGGAAATCGGCCTGTGACCCGTATCCATCCTCCGCCCCTCACCTTCGCAGCGTCCGGGCGCGTAGATCCTCGACGCTCCGGCGAATCCCTTCGTCGAATCCCACCCGTGCATCGTAGCCGAGCACACCCTTCGCCCGAGAGACATCGGCCTGGCTGTGCCGGATGTCACCGGCGCGCGGCGGGGTGTGCCGCACCGCCACCGGGACGCCCAGCGCGCGCGACACGGCGTCCCTGGCCGCCATGATGGTGATCCGCCGCCCGCAGGCGATGTTGAAGATCTCGCCGGAGACCCCGGCAGCGGAAGCCGCCAGCAGGTTGGCCTCCACCACGTTGTCCACGTAGGTGAAGTCCCGCGACTGGCTCCCGTCGCCGTGCACCTCCAGCGACGCTCCAGCCAGCGCAGCCTTGATGAAACGGGGGATCACGGCGGCGTACGGACCGTCGGGGTCCTGGCCCGGTCCGAAGACGTTGAAGTACCGCAGCGAGACGACTTCCGGTCCATGCAGCCGGGCGCACGCCAGGGCGTACTGCTCACCGGCGAGTTTGCTCACGGCGTACGGCGAGCGTGGACGCGGCGGCACCGACTCCCGCACGGGCAGTTCCGGCGCATCACCATACACCGACGACGAGGACGCGTAGACGACGCGGCGCACGCCCGCACGCTGCGCCGCCATCATGAGGATGAGGGTTCCGGTGGCGTTCACATCGTGGGTCGCCAGCGGGTCTTCCACCGATTGGGGGACGGAGCGCAGCGCCGCCAGGTGGAAGATCACCTCCACCCCTTCGCAGATCGCCGCGCAGGCCGCCGGGTCGCGCAGGTCTCCGGCGACCAGTTCAACCCCCCCGTCCAGCGTCAGGCGGACGACACGCTCCTCACCCTCCCACACCGGGATGCGCACGGGTACCCCCAGCGCGCGCTCCAGGTTCGCGGGACTGCCGGTGGAGAAATTGTCGAAAATCCGGACGAGGTCGCCGCGGCGCACCAGCGACCGCACCATGTGGCTGCCGATGAACCCGGCGCCCCCGGTCACCAGGAAGAAACTCACCGGCGATCTCCCGGCATGTGAGCTGTCGTGTCAGGCGCGTCCATGATAGCACACGCCATCCGCCGAAGGGATGAGCCTTTTGGGCTCATTCAAACGAATGATACCACCGGGAGATGGGAGTTACCAGACGAGGGGAGCGACCCGGGGAAACCTGCGCAGGGCTTCGGCGAGAGCGCGCTTGATGCGGTCCAGGCCCTCGGGGCTCTGCGCCTCTGCCCGGACGACCAGGACCGGCTGGGTGTTGCTGGCGCGGATGAGCCCCCACCCATCGGGAAAGAGGACTCGCGCGCCGTCGATGTCGATGACCTCGTGGGCCGCCGTGAAGTCCCGCCTGACCTGCTCCACCACATCGAACTTGGCCTCGTCGGGACACGGCACGCGCGTCTCCGGCGTGGCGTGGTAGCGGGGCACGTCGGCCAGCAGCGTGGACAGCGGCGCCGTGGTGTTGGAGAGGATGCGGAGCAGGCGGCACGCGGCGTAGACCGCGTCGTCGTAGCCATAGTACTCGTCGGCGAAGAACATGTGCCCGGACATCTCGCCGGTGAAGACCGCGCCGATCTCCCGCATCTTGGCCTTGATGAGCGAGTGCCCGGTGCGGTAGAAGATGGGCTGTCCGCCCAGCCGCTTCACTTCGTCCACCAGCGCCTGCGAGCACTTCACCTCGATGATGCAGGTGGCCCCGGGGTGGCGGGGGAGGATCTCGCGCCAGAACAGCACCATCAGCAGGTCGCCCCAGATGATCTGTCCCTGGTCGTCCACCGCGCCGACGCGGTCGCCGTCGCCGTCGAGCCCGATGCCCAGGTCGGCGCGCGTCTCCCGCACGGTGCGGATCAGGTCCACCAGGTTGTGCGGGTCCACGGGATCGGGATGATGGTGCGGGAAGGCGGGATCGGACTCGCAGTACAGCGGGATGACCTCGCACCCCGCGTCGGCCAGCACCTGGGGCGCCACCAGCGAGGCGGTGCCGCTGCCGCAGTCCAGCACCACCCGCAGCCGGCGCGGGCCCAGGCGGATCTTCTCCCGCAGCATCTGCCGGTAGGCGGGGACGACGTCGCGCCGCTCCAGCGCGCCTTCCCCGGAGGCGAAGCGGCCCGCCTCCGCCATGCGGCGAATCTCCTGGATCTGCTCCCCGTACAGGGTACCCGGCCCGCGCGCCAGCTTGAAGCCGTTGTACTCGGGAGGGTTGTGGCTGGCGGTGATCATCACGCCGCCGTCGATGCCGTAGTGCACCCGCGCAAAGTAGAAGACGGGGGTGATGACGGTGCCCAGGTCCACCACGTCACAGCCGGTGGACCGCAGCCCCGCGGCGACCGCCTGGGAGAACTCGGGGGAACTGGCGCGGTTGTCGCGTCCCACCACGGCCGCGGCCAGTCCGGCCTCCCGCAGGTAGGTGCCGAAGGCCCGCGCGATGCGCTCCGCGGCCGCGGACGTCAGTTCTCGCCCGACGACGCCGCGGATGTCGTATTCCCGGAAGATCTCAGGGACGACCCACAAGAAGTGCGGCTCCTCCCCCCCGCGCCAGCGGAGGCCTCCGCGCCCCCGCCTGGCGGGACCGCGCCTTCCACGGGC
>JACQTN010000506.1 GCA_016210785.1 Armatimonadota bacterium | reverse complement strand
TGCAGGAGCCGCCGGAAGACATACCCGTGACTCACGCCCGCCCCGTCATCCCATCAGGATGTCGTCCCGCCGCTACTTGATGTCGTCGAAGATGAACACCATCCCGTCCATCCGGGCCTTCCACGGCAGCCCCTTCTTCTTGCCGAAGATCTGCTGCGGCGTGTAGAGGAAGATCCACGTGGCGTCGTCGCGGATCATCTGGGAGGCCTTCTGCATCAGGGCCTCGCGCACCTTGGGATCCATCGTGCGCGCCTGCTGCAGGATGAGCTTGTCGACCTCCCTGTTGCAGTAGCGGTTCCAGTTCCAGCCGGCCGGGTAGACGCCGTCGCAGAGAAACGTGGTGCTCAGGACGCCGTCGCCGTCCAGGCTGGCCGACTTGATGTAGAGCAGGAACGTGGAGTTCATGGCCTCGGACCTGGGGGTGAAGATGCGCTTGAGGAACGTGGCCCACTCGAAGAGGTTGATCTCCACGTTGACGCCCACCTGGGCCAGGTCGCCCGCCACCGCCTGGGCCACTTCCTTGCCCTGGGCCACGCCACCGATGGGCACGTCCATCTTGATGGTGAATCCGTTGGGGTACATGGCCTCGGCCAGCAGCTTGCGGGCCAGCGCGGGGTCGTACTGGTAGGGCTTCAGCCCCGGGTCGTAGCCAAACGAGCCGGGGAACAGCGGCCCGTTCAGCGGCGTGGCCCGGCCCCGCCAGATAGTCTTGACGATGGCGTCCTTGTTCACGGCGTGGTTGAGCGCCCGCCGCACTCGGAGGTCACTCATCGGGCCTTCGTGGCGGAGCCAGACGCCGATGGACAGCGGGTCCACGGCCGTGGTAACCTCCGACCGGCCGCTCCCCTCCAGCCGCTCGACGAGGAGCGCGGGAAGCTCCGTGGCGATGTCCACCTCCCCGGCCAGAACCGCGGCGACGCGGGTGGTAGCCTCGGGGACGAAGCGGATGGTCACGTTCCGGACCGCTGGCCGGCCGCCCCAGTAGTCACCGTTGGCCACCAGCTTGATGTGGCTCCCCTTGACCCACTCCACGAACCTGTACGGGCCGGTGCCCACCGGCTTGACGCCCGCCTCCGGAGAGCCCACCCGCTTGTGGTAGTCTGGGGAGCCGATGTGGATCAGGTCGGCGACCCGGGTCAGCATGAGCGGGTCGGGATGGGTGGTCGTGACGCGCACGGCATAAGGGTTGATGATTTCCACCTTCTCAAAGGCCTTGGCGTAGACGGAAGCCTGCGAGACCTTGGGGTCCCTGGCCCGTTCCAGGGTCCACTTCACCGCCTCGGCGTTGAACGGATCCCCGTTGTGGAACTTGACGTTGCGGCGCAGGTGGAAGATCCATGTGCGGTCGTCCACCCGCTCCCAGCGCTCGGCCAGGCGCGGCTTGATCTGGTTCGTGGCGCCGTCGCGGGTGAGCAGGGCGTCGTAGATGTGGCCGTACACCCGCCGGTGGTTGGTGACAATGCGGAGCGTCCCGTCCAGCGTCTCCAGGTCGGAGGCGTCCGCGACGACCACGCTCTCGATGCGGGCCGGTGCGGCCTGGGTGGGGGCGAGGCCCGCTGCCGGCAGCAGCGGCAGGGCGGTCACGACCATGAGGGCAGCCAGCCAGACAGCTATGCGGTGCATCACCCGTCACTCCCTTCCAGTATGGGCGCTCGGATCGGGCGGCAGGGAAACGGCGAACAGGGTGAAGTCGCGGGCGCCCGTTGATTGTTGCGGGAGGTTCTTCGCGGCCGGGGTTTCTCCTGCCTTCTCTGTCCTATATCTTCCCCTGGAAGAAGGGCAAGGCGCTCGTCCACCACAGCCCTGCAAAGAAGAGGAAGACCAGCGACCCCAGCAGGGGCAGCAGCCCGTCCGCCGCCGGCACGCGCTTGACGATCACCAGTTTCACAGCCACCGCCACGAAGACGGCGCCCCCGAGCAGGGAATGGACCATCAGGCGCGTGGTGCTCGTCTGCGGCCCCTGGGTGGCCACGCACATGGCGGCGACCACGAACCCGGCCAGAACGGCGATGCGGCCCGACCACCGGTGCACGCTGGAGAGCGTGCGCCGGCGCACGCCCTTCGGGGCCGGGATCTTCTCGTAGACCATCCCCATCGTGATCCAGTTCAGCCCTGCGAACAGCGCGACGATGGTGCTGGCCACCGCCTTGCCGAAGATGACCTGCTGCGCGTCCGCGTAGGGCACCGGCGTCTTCACCTTGAAGACCCACGCCGCGACCACGGCAAAGCCCGCCACGAGCACCCCGAGCAGCAACGCCTGGGTACGCCGCACCGCCGCCTCCTCTGACACGCGAGTCCCTCCCTCCTGAGTTCACCGCCGTCCGCACGCGCCGCGCCGCGGTTCGCCGGCCGGTCCGCCAGCCCACCACCGATGCGCGCCCCCTCACCGACATGAACGGTACCCGGTGGCCCTGTCCGTCCCGCTTTCTAACCTCTCGCCGTTCCTTCCTGCCCCCGCCGCCATTCCTGGACCGCGGCCACCACATCCTTTGGGCTCACGGCGCGCGGCGCGTAGCCCAGGTCGCGGCGGGCGCGGTCGATGGGGAAGTGCGCGTCCTGGGCGATGCCGCGGAGCCCCCGGGGCGAGACCGCCGAAGCCGCGCGAGATCTCAACAGGCGCAGCACGGGATAGACCACGGCGCCGGCGCCGGCCGCCACCGACCAGGGAACGGGCAGGATGCGCACCCTCCGGCCGAGACCGCGACCCACGAGTTCCAAGACCTCCCGCACGGTGCGCCGCTGGCCATCGGTCACGTTGTAGGCCGCGCCGGGCGCACTCGGGCTCGACGCGGCCAGGAGATGCGCCTCGGCCACATCCGCGGCGTGAACGATGTCGCAGAGGTAGCCGCCGCCGCCGATGAGGGGAACGACCGGCAGCCTGAGGATGCGGGCCACGGCGGGGAGGAAGTGGCGGTCGCCGGGCCCGTAGATGAAGCAGGGCCGCAGGACCACGACCTCAAGGCCGCGCGTGGCGGCTTCCCGGCACAGGTGCTCGGCCTGGAGCTTCGACTGGCCATATGGACTCCTGGGCTTCAGAGGAAATTCCTCAGTCGTTGGCACCCCCGTGGCGCCTCCGTAGACCGCGACGGAACTGGTGCACACCACGCGCCGGACGCCGACGGCCAGCGCCGTGCGCAGGAGGCGCCGCGTCCCTTCCACATTGACAGCGGCGTACAGCGCTTCGAGGCGCGAAGGCGGCACGTGGCCGGCGCAGTGAAAAATCACCTCGATGCCCCGGCACGCCTCCTGGAGTCTCGCCCCCGTGGTGAGATCGTCTACGAGCACGTCCATGCCGCGCGCGGCCAGCGCCGCGCCCTGCTCCGGCCGGCGCACCAGCACCCGCACCGCCCATCCCTCTTCGCTCAGCCTGCGGGCCACGTGCCCGCCCACCAGACCCGTCACACCTGTAACGAGTACTCGCACGACCGCACCCCCTCCGATCGGGCATGCGCACGACCGGCTGAGCCGGTCCGGGCATCATGCAGGTGTCGGAGAACGCACTAACAGGAGATGGGGAGGCTGGAAATGAAGAGGATGCGCGGGAGATGGTGGGGTCATGGGACAGAGCGTGACGCACAAGGTCATCGCCGCGCACCTGCTCGACGGCCGTCTGACCCCGGGCGAGGAGTTCACCATCCGCATCGATGATCTCGACCTCCAGTCTGCTTCCAAGAAGTACGGCCTGTGGCTTGGAAAGCCTGCTACCCGCATCGCGCCATGGCGGAAAGGGGAATCACGCCGCCAACTCGAAAGTGGCAGCGCGTCGAGCCGCCGGTTCGGGGGAGGCAGGCTGGTGAAGACTCACGGCGGGGGTCAGGTCAGCGAGCGGCGGGTGGTCGCCGTCCTGTTTGCGGACATCGCCGGCTTCACGGCGATGGCGGAGCGTCTGGACCCTGAGACGGTGACCGACGTCATCAACGAGATCTTCACCATGCTGGGCCGCGAGGTCGAGGCGGTCGGTGGCCACGTGGACAAGGTGGTGGGCGACGAGGTGATGGCGCTATTCGGCGCACCCGTCGCCCACGAAGATGACGCCCTGCGGGCGGTCCGCGCGGCGCTGGCCATGCACCGCGCCATGGCGGCGCGCAAGGACGCTTTGCAGCGAATGGTCGGTCAGGTCCCCCGGCTGCGCATCGGCATCCACTGCGGGCAGGTGATCTGGGGCGTCGTCGGCCCGCCTGGCCGCGAGCACCCCACGGTCATGGGCGATGTGGTCAACGTGGCGTCCCGCCTTCAGCGGGCGGCGCCCGAGGACGGGGTGCTCGTGTCCGAAGAGATCTGGCGCCAGGTCCGCGGCGCCTGCGTGGGCAAGGCGTGGGAGCCCATCGCCGTGAAGGGCAAGGCGGAGCCGGTGGCAGCGTATGAGGTGCTGGGAGAACGTGAGCACACCGAGCCCATGCACCGCCCGCCCTTTGTGAACCGGCAGCAGGACCTGGAACAGCTGGATGACCTGTTTGGCCGCGCGCGCCGCGGCCGGGCGCAGGTGGTGGTGGTCACCGGCGACCCGGGCATCGGCAAGAGCCGGCTGGTGGAGGAGTTCACGCTGCGCCTGCCGGAGGGTGTCCCGCTGCTGCGCACCGGCTGCCCGCCGTACGCCGGGGAGAGCCTCGGCCCGCTGGCGGACCTCTTCCGGCAGTTCACGGGGCTGGCCGGCCCGGTGACGGTGGCGGACGTGGCCGCGCGCATCCCGCTGGGCGATCGCGCCCACCAGGCCGCGGCGGTGCTCTGCCGCCTCTTCGGCCTGGCCGAGGTGGATTCGACCACGGCGCCGGCCGCCGACGACTTCAGCCCCGAGACGGCGCTGCTGATGGCCGCCGAGTCCATCCGGAGGATGCTGACCCGGCCCACGGTCGTCTGGATCGAGAATGTGGAGTGGGCCGACGCGGCCACGCGGGAGGTGCTGCCCACCATCGTGGAGCGGATGAACGACACGCCGCTCCTCATGGTCGGCACCATGCGCGCGGGCGACGACCCTATCGTGTGGGGACGGCGCACCCCGGTCACCACGCTGCAACTGGAACCACTGGCCGACGAGGACGCGCGGGTCTTGCTGGCCGAGATCGCGGGCGATCCCCTCCCCGATGAGATCGCGCGCATCCTGATCGCCAAGGCGGCCGGGAACCCGTTCTACCTGAGCGAGATCGTGGCCACGCTGCGCGGCCAGGGCCTGCTGGTCCAGGATCACCGCGGGCACTGGCGGGCGGCGGGAGCGCTGGACCAGGTGCTGCCGGACACCATCCAGGGCGCGCTGCTCGCCCGCCTGGACCGGCTCACCCCCAACCTGCGCACGGTCGTGCAGCGGGCGGCGGTCCTGGGCACGTCGGTCAGGCAGTCGCTGCTGGCGGTGCTGTGTCCGGCCATCGACATGCCGGCCTCGCTGCGTGCCCTCGAGGACGCCTACCTGATGAGGCGCCGCGATCCCCTGGCCGCCGATCCCGAGTACACCTTTGTCTATCCGCTGCTCCGCGAGGTCGCTTACAACAACCTGCTTCACAAGCATCAGGCATCGATCCACCGGCAGGCGGCGGAGGCCATGGAACGGTTGTACCCGGGTGAGGCCGAGGATCTCGCCAAGACCATCGGGACCCACTACGACCGCGGCGGCGACCCCCGGCAGGCCCTGCCCTACCTGCTCCAGGCCGCCCGGCAGGCGACGCGGCGCTATGCCATGCGCGAGGCGATCGAGCTGCTGGAGCGGGCGCGCGACCTGTGCGAGAGCACCGGGCAGACGGAACTGTGCGCGGAGGCGCAGGAACTGCTGGGCGAGATCTATCCACGCGTGCAGGAGCACGGCCCGGAGAAGTGGCTGGCCGCCTGGGAGTACGTGCTGGCCCACACCGATCCCCGCAGCGAGCCCGTCAGGTACGCCCGCGCCGCCATCCGCGCAGCGGAGGTCAAGGCCCTCAAGAACAGGTTCGACGACGCCTGGGCAATGCTGGACGGTGCAGCGTCCCTCATTCCGCCCGACCATCCCATGGAGAGCGAGCTTCACCGGGGGCGGGCCGTGGCGCTGACCATGCAGTCCAGGTACCGGGAGGCGGCGCAGGCCGCCCGGATGGCGGTGGAGGTCGCCAACCGCCGGGGCACGCTCCTGGACCGCTCCCGCGCGTATGGGACCCTGTCCCATCCCGCCCTCATGCCGCTGTTGGGCGAGGAGGGCACGCGGATGATCAGGCAGTGGGTGAACGAAGCGGAGGCCGCGGGGGATGACCGCGTCCTCATCAACGCCAGCGTCAGCCTGGTCACCGACATCTGGACGCGCGGCACCGCGGACGAGGAGTTCCTGCGCGTCTGCGCGGAGGGACTGCGCCGGACGCAGGACCTGGGATGGACCCACGACGAGGCCAAGCTGCGCGTGCTCCTGGGATGGGCCCTGGTGCTCCTCGGCCGGTGGGACGAGGCCGAGGCCCACGTGCGGCGGGCCAGGGAAGTGGTGGAGGCGCACGGGGGCAACATCTACGGCACGCTCATCCTGCTCCACTACGTGGCGGCCAACCTGGCCATGGTGCGCGGGCGTCTGGACGAAGCCCGGGAGATCTTCGAGGACGCCCTGGGCAAGGTTCCCTTCCATGCGCCGATCTGGCTCAACCACGATCTGGCCCGCTGCCACCTGATGCGCAACGACCTGGCCGCGGCGCACGCGGCGATGGAACGATCGCTGGGCTTCGCCGAGAAATTCCGGTGCATCGTCTGCGGCAACCAGGCCCACGGCGTGGCCGCGGAGTTCTACGCGGCGCTGGGCGAGGGAGAACGGGCGGCGCCGCTGGCGGAGGATGCGGAAACCACGGCGAGGGAGATCGGGCATCTCACCACGCTCATCCGCGTGCAGCGGGCGCGCAGCCACCTGGCCCTGCACGCGGGCAGAGTCGCGGACGCGGTGCTGGCCGCGCACGCGGCGGTGGAGATGGGAAGGCAGCGACCGCTGCCTCAGCCCTTTGAAGACGGGCAGTCGTGGTGGCTGCTCGGCTCCGCCCAGCGAGCGGCGGGGGAGCATGAAGGGTCGGTGGCATCGTGGCGGGAGGCAGCGCGGCGGTTTGAGGCGCTGGGTGCCGCCTGGCATGTGCGGCAGGTGACGGAGGCGCTGAGCAGGGCGGGCGCGGCCCTGTGAGGAAACGCGCGAACGCGCATCGGCGCGGTCAACCTCGCCACGGCTGGGGGAACGCCGTCACGCAGACCGCGGGCCAGCCCGGGCGTCACGAGAAGGCGCGCCGTTGTGGCCCGCGCCGACGGCGGTGAAGGCCGAGCCGGCCTGCGGGGCGTCCAGGCGCCGCATGTACTCTGCGCGGACCGCCAGGAGCAGCAGCGCAAGCCACGACACCGCCAGCGCCGAGAGCACCACCAGCGCGTTCACCACCCACCTGGCATCCATGGCCGGGGCTCCCTTCGTTCCCGGGGCAGCCTGCGGCGGCCGGTTCTCGGAACTCCCACTGCGCCGATGGCGTTCGGCCTCGGGCCGCTGGAGGTGGCGGATCGCCACTGCCCAGGCCGCGCGATCTCCGCGTGCACCGGCTCAGGCCGCGCTGCCCCCTGCTTCTCTCCCGCCGGTGCGGGCTAGCACATTTGGGGCCCGGCGAAGTAGCTCCGGTGA
>JACQTN010000508.1 GCA_016210785.1 Armatimonadota bacterium | reverse complement strand
GACCAAGGATGTGCCGCCCAGGGGCGTGGCGGTGGGCGTGCCGGCCCGCGTGATCCGCTACCGCGCCAAGGACGAGTAATCCCGATGGACGGGCTGCGCGTCTTCGCCGGCAACTCCAACCCCGAACTGGCCCGGGAGATCGCCGACGCGGTGGGCATGCCGCTGGGCGCCATCAACCTTTTCCGCTTCTCCGACGGCGAGGTGGGCGTGGGCATCGAGGAGAGCGTGCGGGGCGCGGACGTCTTCGTGATCCAGTCGGTGTGTCCCCCGGTCAACGACCACCTGATGGAGTTGCTGGTGATCATCGACGCCCTGCGCCGCGCCTCCGCCGACCGCGTCACCGCCGTCATCCCGTACTTTGGGTACTCCCGGCAGGACCGCAAGATCAAGCCGCGGGAGCCCATCACCGCCAAGCTGGTGGCCAACCTGCTCACCGCCGCGGGCGCCAACCGCATCCTCACCGTGGACATGCACGCGGGCCAGCTGTGGGGCTTCTTCGACATCCCGCTGGACCACCTGCCCTCGCGCATGATCCTGGGGGACTACTTTGTCCGCAAGGGGCTGGAGAACATCGTCGTGGTCTCCCCGGACATCGGCGGCGTGAAGCGGGCGCGCGAGTTCGCCGGACAGATCAAGGCGCCGCTGGCCATCGTGGACAAGCGGCGGGACAAACCCAACCAGGTGAAGGAGATCGTGCACGTCATCGGCAAGGTGTACCGGCGGACGGCGATCCTGGTGGACGACATCGTGGACACGGCAGGGACGCTGACCATGGCGGCCCAGGCGCTGCTGAAGCGGGGGGTCACGGGGGTGTACGCGTGCTCCACCCACGCCCTGCTGTCCGGGCCGGCCACGCGCCGGCTGGCGGACTCGCCGCTGGCGGAGGTGGTGGTCACCAACACCGTGCCCGTGCCGCCCGAGAAGCGCCTCGACAAGGTCACCGTCCTCTCCGTGGCCCAGTTGTTGGGCGACGCCATCCGCCGCATCCACGAGAACCGGTCGGTCAGCGAGTTGTTCGAGTGACGGCGACGCATTCCTTAGGGTAGAATTGCAGGGGTGCTCAGCAGCTGCCGGACCTGATCTGGCCGGGGCGCGGGGAGGCGGGTGGCGTGCGGATGGTGGTTCCCTCATACGTGCTGGCCGCCGTCGTCGCCCTGCTGGTCAGCCACGCCCTGGTGCCGATGGTGCGGCGGCTGGCGCGGCGGGTGGGGGCCGTGGACATGCCGGGGGGCCGGCGCATCAACCGGCGGCCCATCCCCCGCCTGGGGGGCCTGGCCATGTACGCCGGGTTCGTCGGCGCGCTGCTGCTGGCCATTCCCCTCAGCCGCCCCATCGAGGTGACGCGCAGCAGCGGTCTCCTGGTCATCAAGGTGCCCGTGGTGCCGTCGGCGGATCTGGCGCTGCTGGGCATCCTGGTGGGCGGCACGCTGATCACGCTGGTGGGCGCCGTGGACGACGTGCGCGGGATGCGTCCGGGGCTCAAGTTCCTGCTGCAGATCCTGTGCGCGGCGGTGCTGATCCCCTTCGGCCTGTCCACCCTGTTCGTCACCAACCCGTTCAGCGGGATCCTGTACCTGGGCCGCCTGGGCACCGTGGTGACCATCTTCTGGGTGGTGGCCTTCACCAACGTCATGAACTTCATCGACGGCGTGGATGGCCTGGCCGCGGGCATTGGCGCCATCGGTAGCGGTGTGCTCTTCGTGGCGGCCAGCCAGCGCGGCGACGTGCCGGTGATGCTCATGGCCATGGCGCTGGGCGGGAGTTGCCTGGGGTTCCTGCGTCACAACTTCAACCCCGCCCGCATCTTCATGGGCGACTCGGGGTCCATGTTCGTGGGCTACGTGTTGGGCGCCATCTCGGTGATGGGCCTGTACAAGAGCGTGGCGGCGATCTCGCTCTTTGTGCCCATCCTGGCCCTGGGGGTGCCCATCCTGGACGCCGCCTACGCCATCGTCCGCCGCTACCGCAGCGGGCAGCCCATCTACCTGCCCGACCGCGGCCACCTGCACCACCGGCTGCTGGACCGCGGCCTCACCCAGCGGCAGACCGTCCTGCTGCTGTACCTGGTCTCGGCCTTCTTCGGCGTCGGCGCCCTCGTCGTGGCCGGGGTCAACCGGACCGCGTCCGTGATCACGTTGGGGATCATCGCCGCCATCCTGTACGTCGGCGCGCGCCGGATGGGCCTGCTCGATCGGAGGCCGGCGGCGCGCATGCCTGAGACACCGGCCCCGCGGGCATAGCATCTCCGGCATGGGCGAGCGCCTGCCGATCGCCACCATCTTTGGGACCCGCCCGGAGGCCGTGAAGATGGCCCCCGTCGTGGCGGCGCTGCGCGCCAGCGCGGACTTCCACCCCCTGGTGATCGTCACCGCGCAGCACCGCGAGATGCTCGATCAGGTCCTCGCGGTCTTCGACATCGTCCCCGACCGCGATCTGGACATCATGCTCCCCGAGCAGTCGCTGGCCGACATCACCACGCGGGCGCTGGCCGGCCTCTACCCGGCCCTCGGCGAACTGCGCCCGGCGATGGTGCTGGTGCAGGGAGATGCG
>JACQTN010000486.1 GCA_016210785.1 Armatimonadota bacterium | reverse complement strand
TGATGACGCCGCGACCGCCCACGTAGGTGCGGGCGGTGATGCGGCTGGGCCGGCCGAAGGAGTAGTCGCCCACGCCCAGCACCGAGAGCCCGTTCACCTGCCCCACCTTGGCGCCCTCGACGTCGACCAGGATCTGTCCTTTGGCAATCATCTCCCGGATGCGCTCCTCGATCCGGTTGTTGCGGTAGATCTTCTCGTCCAGCGCCTGCTGCACGTGGGCCGCGCCCACGGCCTTCTTGCCGTCGGCGGCGGCCCAGGCGGACGCCTCCTGCAGGACCTCCACCACCTCGCTGAAGCGGGTACTGAGCTTCTCCTGGTGCTCGGCCAGGCGGGCGGAGTGCTCCACGACGCGCGCCAGGGCCGCGCGGTCGAAGGGCAGCAACTGGCACCGCTGGATGATGGTGCCGATGGCCGCCGCGTACTGGTGGAGGGTCTCCGGCGTGCGGGGCATGTCGATGTCGAAGTCGGCCTTGATCTTGAACAGGCGGCGAAAGTCCTCGTCCAGGTGGTACAGCATGACGTAGACGTAGGGGTTGCCGATGAGCAGCACCTTCACGTCCAGCGGGATCGGCTCGGGGCGCAGCGTCACCGTGGGCAGGAGCACGACCTGCTCGCTCAGGTTCTCGGTGCGGATCTCGCGGCTCTCCAGGCCGCGCTTCAGCGCGGGGTAGGCGGCCGGATTGGATAGCAGGTCCGCGGCCTGGAGGATCAGGTACCCGCCGTTGGCCCGGTGCAGCGCGCCGCCCTTGATCATGGTGAAGTCGGTGGTCATGGCGCCAATGGCGGGCCGGTACTCCACCTTGCCGAACAGGTTGTAGTAGGTGGGATTGGGCTCGATCACCACCGGCGCGCCGGAGGTCTGGGAGTGATCCACCAGCAGGTTGACCTTGTAGCGGGCCAGGGCGATCTCGGCCGCGGCGGCCTCGCTGCCCTCCGCCCTGAAGAGGTGCAGGTTCTGGACCACGTCCGCCTCCACCGCCTCCAGGTAGGCGAGCACGCGCGACAGATCGGCGCAGGCCTCCTTGAGCCGGCGGATCAGCGGCCCGACCACGAACCGTCCCGTCTCCTCATCCACCTGCCGGAGGTGCTCCCGGGCGGCGCGCTCCATCTGCTGGACCTTGCGGAGGAAATCCGCGACCTCATCCTGCAGCCCCCGGGTGATCTCGTCCACCTTGGCGCGCACCTCCGGAGGAAGGAGCTCGAGCTGCTCCGGAGGAATCGGACGGCCGTCCGGCCCCAACGGCAGCGCCATGATGCCGCTGCTGCTGCGCTGCAGGTGAAAGTTGACCGCGTGCGCCTTCGCGTCCGCCTCCTGCCACAGGGCCTCCGTCTGCCGGTTGTGGCGGTCGATGATCTCCTGCCGGCGCCGCTCGTACTCCTCGCCCGCAAACACCTTGTGCAGGTTGGACTTGAGGTCGTCGATCAGCTCCGCCATGTCCTGGCGGAACGCGGCGCCGCGACCGGCAGAGAGGGCCAGGGCGGTGGGCTGGTCGGGGTCCTGGAAGTTGAACACGTAGCACCAGTCGGAAGGGCGGGAGTCCTCCGCGGCCACCTTGCTGACCCGGGCGCGGGTGTAGGTGGTGCGGCCGGTGCCGGCGGGGCCGGCGATGAAGATGTTGTAGCCCGGCTGCTTGATGGACAGCCCGAAGTCCAGCGCGCGCACGGCGCGGGCCTGGCCGATGATGCTCTCCGACGGGGGGATCTCGTCCGTGGTGCGGAACGCGAACGCCTCCGGAGCGCAGCTCCAGCGCAGGCGCTCGGGCGGGACGCGGCAGGCGGTGCGGGTATCGGAGGGCATGGGGGTCACCTGTCGGGATGAAGATCGAGAGTGGATTCGCCGGGACGCGCCTGGATTCCTGGCCTCTCGCTGGACCCCCTGCGGCACCCGCCGGCGCTGAAGAGGGCCTGGAGGCTCGCCCCCGAAGGATGAGAGAAACGTCGCCCCCCCGCACGGAGGTGCAGGATGGTCACCCCTCAGGACACCCTGGTCATGGGCTACAGCAGGAATCTCTCCGGCTTCATCATCCACCCGCTGCGCGTGAAACCGGCCGCCGGCCCCACGCGGTGGATGTACAGTGCCCTCGTCAGGTTCGACGAGCGGGTCGAGCACGTTGGCGATCTGGCGGAGGGGTGGGAGGTCTCTCCCGACGGATGCACCTACACCTTTCACCTCCGCAAGGATGTTCGCTGGCACGACGGTCACCCCTTCACCGCCGCCGACGTGGTCTACACCGCGGAGCGGATGCTGGACCCCGCCACCAACTTCTACTTCCGCAACGTGCTGATCGTGGACGGCGAGCCCGCGAAGTTCACCAGCCGCGGCGAACACACGGTGCAGGTCAGGCTGGCGAAGCCGTACGCGCCCCTCCTCTCGCACCTCACGCCAGCCTGGGGATCGATGTTCTCGGTGGTGCCCCGGCACATCCTGGAACGGGACGGGGACGACGCCTTCGAGCAACATCCCGTCGGCACGGGCCCGTTCAAGTTCGGCGGCACGACCAGAGACGGCGCGCTGGCCCTCGACGCCAACCCGCAGTACTTCCGGGGCGCGCCGAAGCTGGCGCGCGTGCTGGTCCGCTTCATTCCCGACAACGAAGAGCGGGTGCAGGCCTTCCGGGATGGCCAGGTGGACGCCCTCATCTGGCCCGGGCGGCATTTCACCGACGAGGAGGCCCGCCGCCACGGCGGCCGCTTCTACAGCGTGGTCAGCAACACGGTCATGCAGTGGGCCCCCAACCACAGGCGCCCGCTCTTCGGGGACCGGCGCCTGCGGCAGGCGCTCGCCCACGCCATCGACAAGGAAGCGGTGGTGAGAGCCGCCGTCCCCGACGCGGTCATCGCCCACTCCCCCATCGGTCCCGCCTGCTGGGCCCACGAGCCGGACGTCCCGATCTTCGCCTACGATCCGCAGAAGGCGGCGGGCCTCCTGGACGAGGCGGGGTGGCGCCCGGGCGCCGGCGGTATCCGCACCCGCGACGGGCAGCCCCTGCGCCTCAGCGTCATCTACTCCGACGACCCGTGGCGGTTCGACCTGAGCGTCATCGCGCAGGGGCTGCGGCGAAACCTGCGCGCCGTGGGAGTCGACCTGGAGGTGAAACCGGTCACCTACTGGGGCGGGATGAAGCCGGCGTGGCGGGCGATGGATTTCGACACCTTCATCTTCTACGACACCTTTTATGCCGAGCCAGACCTCTACTGGAGCTGGCACTCCGCCATGCCCAGGCGGCCAAAGGGGCCGGGGGACGCCGCGGACCTGCCGCAGTACGGGTACGGCGTAACCGGGTACGCCAACCCCGAGGCGGACCGGCTGATCGTGGCCGCGCGGCACGCCCCGGACCGCGCCGAACGCCGGCGACTCCTCAGCCAGGCGCAGAAGCTCATGGCGGAGGACGTGGCCAGCTTCTGGCTGTACTATCAGGCTCTAAAGATCGCCGTGCGGGACTCGGTGAAGGGGTTGAGCGAGCCGACCATCGCCGATCCCACCCACGACCTCATCGTCTTCCTGCACCCGGAGCAACTGTACAAAGTGGCGTAGCACGAGAAGGTGGCGTGGCGCGAGGAGGAGTGACCATGCGCATCGCGGTGAAGGCGGCAAACCTGATCGACGGCACCGGTGCGCCCCCGGTGCGTGACGCGGCGGTGGTGATCGGCGACGGCACGATCGCCGCGGTGGGACAGGCGCGCGCACTCCAGCGGGAGGTCAAGGAAACCGATGAGGTAATCGACCTGGGCGAGCGGACCCTGCTGCCCGGGCTGGTGGACGCCCACACGCACCT
>JACQTN010000503.1 GCA_016210785.1 Armatimonadota bacterium | reverse complement strand
GCCCCGCCTGCGACGACATGAGCAGGGCGCGGGCGGGGTCGACCGGCAGGAGGTGCATCATGTAGAACACGAGGAAGGAAACGCCCAGCACGACGGGCACCACGTGCCACAGCCGCTTGATCAGGTAGGCGCGCATATGGATGGCGCTTGCTCGGCGCCGCCGCGGAAGACCCCGCGCCGGCGCCGAGCGGTCAGTCTCGGGTGCCTAGCGCTGCAGCCAGGCCTTGTGCAGCATGGGGTCCCCCAGAATGTCGAACTCGAACCCCCTGAAACGGCTGGTGACGATCCACACATAGGAGTCTTCCCACAGCGGCAGGTAGAGCGCCTGCTCCATCACGTACTTCTGAAACTCCTCGTAGATCGCCTTGCGCTGGTTGATGTCGAACATCGCCTCGGCGCGCTCGAGCATGCCGTCGATCTTGGGGTCGATGATCTTCGTGCGGTTGAACCGGTTGCCCCGGTTGACGTTCGACGAGTGGAACGCTCCCCGCATGGCGAACGCGGGGTCGAACCCGGAGAGACCGAGGCGGGCGACTTCATAGGTGTTGGCGTCGTACCGGGTCTCGGTGGCCTCGTACGCCATCGCCTCGTACTTGGCCTCGATGCCGGCCTCCCGCAGCCGCTGCGCCGGGATCTCGTACTCGCGGCCGGGCGTGGTCACGATCCGAACCAGCGACTTCTGACCGCCCTTCTCGTAGAACCGCGTCTGGGGATTCCGGACCCACCCGGCCTCCTCCAGCGTCTTGCGGGCCTTCTGAGGATCGAACGGGTACATGGCCTTGGCGCCCGGCCAGTAAGCCCAACTGGCCGAGGCCAGCACCGAGTAGGCCGCCCGGTGCATGCCGAAGAACGCCAGCCGGTTGATCTCGTCGCGGTTCACGGCGAAGAACATGGCGCGCCGCAGCGCCAGGTCGTTGGTGGGCGGCTTGCTGACGTTGATATTCAAGCCTTGGGGCAGGCCAGCCGTGAAGTGCTGCTGCACCTGGAACTGGCCGCCGGTCTTGAGCTTGGGCACGTTCTGGAAGGGCGGCTCGAAGATCATCTGGACTTCGCCACGCTCCAGGGCCACCAGGCGGGTGGACCGCTCCGGGATGATGCGGATCGTGACCTGGTCGAGGAATGGTCCCCACGACGCGTCCATCCACGGCGACCGCTTCCAGTTGGGGTTGCGCTTGAGGACCAGCGTGTTCTCGTCGGGCCAGGAGTCGATCATGTAGGGGCCCGTGGAGACGACCCACCGCGGGTAGTTCTTGCCGTGCTTGTCGATGGCCTTGGGCGAATTGGGAGACAGGTCCAGCGTGCTGAGCGTCTCCATGAACCGGTATTGCGGCTTGGAGAACTCGATCTCCCAGACGTACTTCTCCACCGCCTGGTTGCGGACCATGTCGTTGAAGAGCCCGGTCTTGTAGGACCCCGTGGCCTTGTCCAGTATGCGCTTCACGGTCCACACCAGCAGCTCCGCGTCGAAGGGCGTCCCGTCGTGGAGCCGGATGTCGTCGCGCAGGGTCAGGCGGAAGCGGGTGAGATTCTCGTTGGGCCGCCATGCCCGCGCCAGGCCCGCCCTATACTCGCCGGGCGCGGTCTGCCAGATGAGCGGGTCGTAGAACTGCGTCATCCAGAACCGGTCGTACCGCGACGTCCACACGTTGGGGTCGAGGCTGTCAATCCTCCGGCTGTACCCGACCACGAGCGTGCCGCCCGGCTGGCCGGCGGACGGCCCCGCCGCGGTTCGCGTGTCGGGAACGAGAACGAGGGCGGCGATGAGCGCCAACGCCGCCACGATGACGACCCGGGATCGTGCTGAACTGCTGCGCCGCAACATGGCCACCTCCCCTGGGATCTCCTCCGTGTCTCCGCGCCGGGCGGGCCCTCGCTCCCCCACCCGTATCTCCGGCCCGTTCCGGCACGCACTCAGTCGATGACGTACGGCAGGCGCGTATCCATGGACCCCGTCAGCACCTCGGCGCCCTGGCCGGTGATGCGGACCAGATCCTCGATCTGGTACTTCTGTTCGCCCACGTCACGGTAGATGGGTTCCACGTAGAACACCATGTCGGGCTCCAGGACCCGCTCCTCGATGGGCGTCAGCAACGGGTACTCGTGCAGCCCGAGCCCGACGCTGTGGCCGCATGTGTAGAAGCGGCGCCGCACCTCTCCCTCTTCCACCTCATCCCACAGCCACCGTAGCCCCACCCGGCGGAACCCGGCCGCCGCGGCCTCGTACACCTCCGCGCAGGTGACCCCCGGCCGCATCGACGCGATGATGGCCTGCTGGACGTCGCGCACGCGCTGATAGCGGTCCCGCTGGCGGTCGGTGGGCGGGCCGACGACGGCCATGCGGGCCAGGTCGGAGTAGTAGCCGCTGAACAGCGCGCCGAAGTCCACCAGGATCATATCGCCGCGCTCGAGGATCTTCGCCGGATCGGCGTGGCCGCCCCGGGTGCCCTCCTCCCATCCCGTGTAGATGTCATTGAAGGCCACGATATCGGCGCCCAGGCGCATCACGGCGCATCCCATGGTGTCGGCGACGTCTTTAAGGGGCCGCCCGGCCTGCGCCAGGGAGAAAGCGATCTGGATCGCCTTCTCCGTCTGCCGCCCGGCGTGGGTCAACAACTCGATCTCCGCCTCCGTCTTCACCGCCCGCGCCTCGTCCAGCACCCGCGTCCCGTCCACGAAAGTGGCCTCCGGCAGCGCCTCTTGCAGGTCCAGGAAGTGGCGCGCCGGCCACTGCCCCATTTCGATTCCGAGGCGCCCGCGCAGAAGGCCCCGCGCTTTCAGCATGTCCGCCAGCACGGCGATAAACGGCGGGGCGCCGCGGCCGTATTCGCGGACATCGGTGATGAACGAAGTCTCCCAGCGGGAGCGCGATCGCGGCGGCGGCGCGGGTACCACGAATCCCGGCTCGCCGGCACACGGACTGATGGTGCAGTGCATCCGCTCCCGGAGGGTGCGGAGGTGGGAGTCGTAGAAGCCAGAGGTATAAGCGACCGTCTCGGGAGCGACGGCCAGGACGGCGTCGAAGCCGCTCTCGTCCAGCAACCGCCGGAGGCGTGGCATGTTGATCAACGGATAATCCGGATGATCCGTCACCGCTCCGCCTCCGTGCCGGAACTGGATGGACCGATTAGCACTTCTCTGCGCGCCACGGCGGTTCCTGCCGCGACGGGCGCGGGCACTGCCGCGTAGAGGAAAAGCGAGCGCACGGCGCCAAGACAGACGTTGCCTTGCTTTTTGCATCCGATGCGTCGAGGAGAAACCTGATGAATGAGAACCTGCACCGCGTGAGGACCTACCTGGAAACTCACCGCGACCGCCATCTCGCCCGCCTGCAGACGCTGCTGCGCCAGCCCAGCGTCTCCGTGGACGGCGTCGGCGTCGTGGAGTGCGCCCATCTGTACGCGCGGCTCTCGCGCGACGCGGGATTTCCCGAGGTCGAGGTGGTGAAGACGCCCGGCATCCCGAGCGTGTGGGCCGCCTATGACGCGGGCGCGCCGGTCACGCTGGCGATCTATGGGATGCTCGACGTGCGCCGCGCCGATCCGCAGGGGTGGCGGGTACCGCCGTTCAGCGCGGAGGTGGTGGAGGTTCCGCCGTTCCCCAAGGTGGTGATGGCGCGCGGGGCCCGCGCCGTGAAGGGACCGCTGGGCGTCTTCCTCAACGCGGTGGAGGCGTGCAAGGCGGTGCTTGGCCGCCCCCCCGTGAACGTGCTGCTGCTGGCGGAGGTCGACGAGATCATCGGTAGCCCCTATTACCGCATGATGATCGACCGCTACCGTGACCGGTTCGCGACGGCTCACGCGGCGTGGACCCCCGGGGCCTCGCAGGATGCTGAGGGCAAGGCGCACCTGACGCTGGGCTACAAGGGCATGATCTACATGGCGCTGCGGGCGTCGGGGGCCCGATGGGGGCGCGGCCCCAAGGATGGGCCGATCCACGGGATGGCCAAGTCCGTGGTGGACAGCCCGGCCTGGCGCCTGGCGCACGCGCTGTCCACGCTGACGGGACCCGACGGGAACACCGTGCTGCTGGAGGGTTTCGACCGGGACGCGCCTCCCCCGACAAAGGAAGAGGCCGACGAGATGGAGGCGATCATCAGGCGCTTCCGCGGCGTCCCCTGGCAGCGTGCGCTGGGCGGGGTGCAGGGAGCACAGGTGCCGGCGATCGGGGACATGCCGGAGCCCGAGATCTACCAGCGGTACTTCTTCGGACCCAGCTTCAACCTCAATGGTCTGCGCAGCGGCTACACCGGGACCGGCACGCTGGCCTTCACCCTCCCCCACATGGCGGAGGCCTTCTTCGACCTCCGCATCCCCCGCACGTGGGACGTGGAGGAGGTCTTGCGGGCGCTGCGCGCGCGCCTGGACGGTCAGGGGTTCGCCGACGTGGAGATCGATGTCTTCGCCGCGCACAACGGCTCACGCGTGAAGCGGGACGCGTCTGTCGTCCGTGCCGCGGAGGCGATGTTCGCCGCCCGCGACCTGGAGGTCGTCTACTGGCCGGCCACCGGCGGCGGCGGCCCGTGGTCGCTCTTTACCGAGCAGTTCGGCATGCCGCTGTTGCGCGACGTGGGGCTGGGGCACGGCCGGGCGTCGGCGCGGGACGAGTTCCTGGTGGTGGAGGGCGCGGGCAAGGTGGGCGGGATGGTGGAGATGGCGCTGTCCCACGTGGAGTTCATGATGCGCATGGCGGAGAGGAGCTGATTATGTTTCGTGGCGCAGGCGTGGGTCCAGGTAGTCGCGTACCCAGTCGCCCAGCAGGTTGATCCCCAACACCGTCAGCATGAGGGAGATGCCGGGAAAGGTGACCAGCCACCACGCCCGCTCCAGGTAGTCGCGTCCCTCCGCCAGCATGCCGCCCCAGGACGGGATGCCGGGCGGCACGCCCAGGCCCAGGAAACTCAGCGACGCTTCCGCGATGATCGTGCTCGCCACCGCGAAACTGGCGATGACGATCACCGGCGCCCAGGCGTTGGGGAGGACGTGGCGGAGGAGGATGCGCCCGGTCTGCGCCCCCATGGCCCGCGCCGCCTCCACGAACTCCATCTCCCGCAGCGCGATCACCTGGGCTCGCACGTTCCGGCCGTAGGGAACCCCACTCACCGCGGCGTCCCGATGTCCACCTGGAACATGGTCTCGGTGCCCTGCCGCTGGGTGCGGACGGCCCGTCCCGCGGCAAACTGCTGCGCTATGAAGAGCGCGTAAGGCGCCCGGCCCTCCGGGAGCTGCACGTCATGCCATCCCGCCCCATCGGTCCAGGCCAGGGTGATGTTCCCGTTGGTGTAGAGGAAGACTCGGACAAACGTCATCCGCGTCGTATCGGCCGGCGCCGGCGCGGCACGATGCGGCAAGATGAGCAGGATCCCCGCGAGCACCACCAGCATGGACACGGCGACCAGCATCGGCTTCGGGCGCATGATCTCCCCTCCCCGCCGTAAGATCAGGGAGCACGTTCGCTGCGCACCCACCGCGGTCCTTGCCGCGAGGGTGCGCCGGTCCCCGGCTACCGGAAGTCGACGTAGAAGACCGGAGGCAGCACGTTCCGGTCCACCAGCACGTTCTTCCGCTCGGCGTGCTGCCGGACGAGAAAGAACGCCCGCTCCGCCTGGGCATCCGGGAACTGAAGGGTGGTGGTCGTCCCTGAGGCTGCGGTCCACGACAACGTTACCAGACCGTTGGAGGGCATGGTCACCCACAGGCGAGTGATGCGCTCCGCGGTCGAGGGAATCTGCGGGGTGATCATCTGGCCCGGAACCTGCGCGGCCGACCGCGGCCGCGTGATCAGCGTTCCCGCCAGCACGACGGCGAACAGCACCAGGATGGCCAGCCACCTAACGCGCATCATCCTTCCTCCCTTTGACGCAATCCCGCGGATTTCCGGGCACTCCACCGCCCGCCCGAAACACCCGACTACGTTCGCATCGCCTGATGCGGCGTCCTTGCACGGCAGCGAAGTGCAGGGCTCACTCAGGAAGGGGGCGGGTGGATGGCCAGCGCCCGGCGCGGGTTTTCCACCATGATCCGCCGGATGTCCTCCTCGGACAGTCCGGCCTTCCTCAGCAGCGGAACAAAGTGCGTGAGCAGGTAGGCATAGCCGATGCCGCCGTAGGACTTTAGCTCGGCCTTGCGGGCCCGGTCGGTGGACAGCAGCAGGTGGTCGATATACCCGCGATCCGCCAGGGCGGCCATCAGGTCGGCTCGCGTCTCGTCCAGCATCCAGTGCCACTTGCCGACCACGTCGAACTGCACGAACGCCCCACGCCGGCACATCGCCTCCAGGAAGCGGATGTCAGCATTCTCGTCGACGTGGCCGACGATGACCCGGCGCGGGTCCACCCCCTCCGCCTCGAAGAGATCCAGCAGCTGCATGCCGATGTTGCCGCCGGGGATCTCGAAGCGGATGCCGCCGGAGGTGTGGGTGGTGATGCTGGCGCCCGTGGCCCGCTGCGCCCGCGCCACGGCCCGGGCGCACTTCTCCTCCGGTCCCTCCACCACCGGCCGGCTGATGGCGGACTTCAGCAGGCCGGTGCGGATGCCGGTCCTGTCCACGCCCTCGGTGATCTCGCGAACCAGACCCTCCGCCAGTTGCTCGATGCTCTGCTCGGCCACGAACCCGGGATGGCAGTGCTCCACGTAGAAACCGGAGGTAGCGATGATCTTGATCCCCGACGCTTCGGAGATGCGCCGCAGGCCCGGCAGGTCGCGCCCCCAGGCCTGCATGGTGACCTCCACCAGCGCGTCCGCGCCCAGCGCGCGGATCGCCCTCATCTCGCCGATGGCCACTTCGATGTCGTCGAGGACCATGAGATTGCCCTCCGAGCCCGGCCGGCGCAGCCCGTCCTGCCGGCACAGCCGCTGGTCGCACAGCAGGTGCTCGTGGGTGTAGGTGAGCCCCAGTTCCTCCGGGGCAATGCGGCCGGTGACCGTCTGGATGTAAGCCATCGCTCACGTCCTCTTCCGATCGAGCATCTCCAGAACCATCTCCGTGGTGCGCACGCGGACGAGCCCGCTCCCCGCGTTGGCCATCACCAGTGCGTGATGGGCCCAGGTGTCCCCGGCGCAGGCGTCGGAGACGATCACGACCCCGTAGCCCAGGTCCGCGGCGTCCCGCGCCGTGTGCTCCACGGCGCCGTTGGCGGGGACGCCCGCCAGCAACAGGTAGCGAGTTCCCAGGTGGCGGAGCGTCCGGTCCAGGTCCGTCCCGTTGAACGCGCTCACGGTCGTCTTATCGAAGACCGCTTCGCCGGAACGCGGGGCGACCTCCGGCAGAAACTCCGCTTCGAGGGAGTCCCGCGCCGCGTACAGCCCGGTCACCTCCGCCTGGGTCGAGACTCCGCCGTCTTCCGGGAGTACCAGGCGCGTGAAGATAACGCCCGCGCCGCGGCGCCGGCATCCGTCCAGCAGGCGCCGCAGGTTGGGTAGCATCAAATCCACCTGCTCGTGGTACTCGTCGAGCTCCCGGGAGATCCCGCGCTCCCGCGCCAGCCGCGCATAGCCCTCCTCACGCGACACCGTGAAGCGGTGCACGTCCAGCACCAGCAGGACCGTGCGGCCCTCCGCGATGGGGAAGGCCGGCGTGGCGTTGGCAAGATTTCTGAATGGGACCCGCAGGCGCATGCGATGGCTCCCGCGCTCGCCCCTACCCACGCTCTGCGGCCGCGGGGGCGCGCAGCGACGCGATGCGCTTCACCATCTCCTCCGCGGCGATTACGTTGATGATCCCCGTCCCCATCTTCCAAAACCCCTCCTGCAGGCGCTCATCATACGCGGCACACGCCTCGGGGACAAGGATCAGCCCATAGCTGCGGTCGGTGAGGCTGCGGATCGACTGCTCCACGGCGCCGTCAAAGGACATCCCGGTCATGATCACCGTCTCGATGCCGGCGTTGCGCAGGAGTTCGTCGAGCCCGGTCCCGGTGCAGACGCCGCCGCCCGGCTTGTCCACCACCACGTCCTCCGGCGCCGGCGCCACCTCCGGCATGATCTCGGTCTCGCGGCTGCCCCGCACCGGCAGGACGCCGCGCGCGCGCAGCCGGCGGCTGAGGTCCCGGCCGTCCGGCGTCCGCGCGGCCGTGCGGACATGCACGACGAGCATCCCCGCCGCCCGCGCGGCATCGGCCAGCCGGCGGATCGTGGCCAGCGCGCGGCGCACGCGGGCGTAGTACGGCTCGAGGGCGGCCGCGGCGTGGCTCGTGCCACCTCCCTGCGAGGCGGAGAATTCTTCCGCGGTCACCGACACAGCGGCGCGCTCCCGCGCCATCCTGCCGAGCCCCACGTCCGGATCACACGTCAGGCGCTGCGCGTCCACGATGATCAGCGCCCCTCGCTCCGCGCTCAGCGGCACCCCGATGGCCGGGCCGAAGATGAGTTCGTACGGGCTCCTCTCCCAGGACTTCGTCGGCGCCAACGAGAGAATGTACTGCTCGGCGCGCCGGACGCCGCTCTTCGCCTCCCGGTCCACGCGCGCGAGGGCGCCGAGCGCGTCCCGCATTTCCGCGGTGGAGCGCACGTGCGCACCCCGGGCGGCCATCCGCTCCAGCGCCACCCGGTGGGACCGCGGCGTCGAGCACACGTTGGCGTCGGAGACCACGATCACGTCGTAACCCAAGTCCAGGGCGTCACACACCGTGCTCTCCACGCACCCGCCCGTGGCCGTGCCTGTGAAGATCAGCGTCTCGATGCCCAGGTTGCGCAGGATGCGGTCGATGTTGGTGGTGGGGAACGCGCCGGAGGAGGACTTGCTGATGACGATCTCGTCGCCGGCCGGCGCCACCTCCTCCAGCAGTTCCGCCTCCTTGCTGTTCTTGGGAACGACCAGCCCCCGCACCACCTGCTTCCAGCCCACGTCGCGCGAGTCGTCCGTGACCTCGGCGACCCGGAGGTGGATCACCTCGAGCCCCTTCTCGCGGCACACCGCCAGCAGCGACTGGATGTAGGGGATCGTGGCCTCCACCTGGGCGAAGAGGTCCGTGAAGGCAGCGGCCACGCCCAGCCGCCTGGCGGTCAGCCCCTCGCCCCAGTCGGGATGGGCATCGAAGTACTGCATGTCCACCACCACCAGCGCCGTGCGGTCCCCCACCAGCCGCGGCGGCGGCATCTCTCCCAGGACCTGCCTGAACGGGTTGTGCACGTTTGTGTCCACCGCGTCACCTCCTGCCGATCCGCCTCCCTGCAACGCCGGCTACTGGATCTTCATGCGGGGATCGAAGGCCTGGCGCAGGCCATCGCCGATGAAGTTGATGGACAGCGTCGTGATCATGATCGCCAGCCCCGGAAAGACGCTCATCCACCACGCCCGGGCCAGCGTGTCCCGGCCGTCCGCCAGCATGATCCCCCATTCCGGCGACGGCGGCTTGGCCCCCATCCCCAGGAAGTTCAGGGTGGACCCCGACAGGATGGCGTTCGCCACGCTGAGGGTGGCCAGCACGATGATAGGCGCCATCACGTTGGGCAGGATGTGGCGCCACATGGTGGTCCACTCCCGGCACCCGATGGCCCGCGCCGCCAGCACGTACTCGTTCTCCCGCGCGGACAGAACGGACCCGCGGACGAGGCGGGCAAACCCGGGCACGGAGCCGATGCCGACCGCGATCATCAGGTTGGTCAACCCGGTCCCCAGAACGGCCACGATGCCGATGGCCAGGAGCAGTCCGGGAAACGCCAGCATGATGTCCACGATCCGCATCAGCAGGTCCTCCACCTTCCCCCCCACGGTCCCCGCCACGAGGCCGACCGGCACGCCGATCCCCGCACCCACCGCGGTGGCGATCAGCCCCACTTGGAGAGAGATCCGGCCTCCATATAAGACGCGGGCGAAGACGTCCCGGCCGAACCGGTCGGCGCCGAACAGGTTGTCCCGGCCGGGCGGCGCGTACGCCCGCAGCGGAGAGATCCGGTCGTAGCGGTACGTGGTGAGATACGGCGCGAAGAGCGCGGCAAGAATCAGGATGAGCAGGACCACGGCACCGGCGACGGCTCCGCGGTTGGCCGCAAAGCGCCGGACCATCAACCGGCCGCGGCTGCGCATCCGCGACGATTCGTGGCCCGCCGCCCTCAGCCCCTCGGCCATCGCGGCGGCGGTCGCCGGCGCCCCGTTTGACTCCCCGCGCGACGCGCTCATCGGCTAGCCCGTAAGGTTGGGTGGAATGGCTTTACGCCATGACCCACCTGAAATGTCTGAAGACGTCGTCTGCCCCCAACCGGGGCGCTCCGGACATTTCAGGCGGGTCACAGGCACAGCCGGTCCTGCGCATGCACGAAGACATGTCCGACCCATCGCCTCAGCGCTCGTACCGGATCCTGGGATCGATGACCGCGTACACCAGGTCCACCAGCAGGTTACTGAAGGCGTACGACACGCCGGCCAGCAGCACGAACCCCTGCACCAGCGGGAAGTCCCGCTCGATGATGCCCTGCACGGCCAGGCGGCCCACGCCGGGCCGCGCGAACACCGTCTCGGTCACCACCGCGCCGCTCAGCAGCGCCCCGAACTGCAGGCCGACCACGGTGATCACGGGAATCAGCGCGTTCTTCAACGCGTGGTGCAGCACCACCGCCCGGTCCACCAGCCCCTTGGCCCGCGCCGTGCGCACGTACTCGCTCTCCATGACCTCCAGCAGGCTGGACCGCGTCAGGCGGGCGATGATCGCCGAGGCGTGAAAGCCCAGCGCCACCGCGGGGAGGATGATGGACTCCGGCCCCGTGCCCACCGACGGCAGCAGGTTCAGCCACAGGGAGAAGACGTAGATGAGCATGAGGCCGAGCCAGAAGATGGGCATGGAGACGCCGAACATGGCCACGGCCATGGACGTGGTGTCCAGCCAGGAGTTGGGACGCAGCCCCGCCGCCACGCCCAGCGTGATGCCCAGCAGCAGCGACACGCCCAGCCCGGCGAAGGTCAGCCGGACCGTCCAGGGGAGCTGTTCGTGGAGCATCTCGCCGACGGCGCGGTTGTTGCGGAAGGACTTGCCCAGATCGCCGTGCAGCGCCTTCCAGACAAACCGGACGAACTGCTCCGGCAGCGGGCGGTCGAGCCCCAATTGCCGGCGGAGGTTGTTGTAGACCTCTTCGCTGACCTCGGTCGTCGGCGCGGTGCCGGTGGTGGTCTCCATGGCCAGCATCCTCACCGGGTCCACGGGCAGCGCGTGCAGCATGAGGAAGACAGCCAGAGAGACCCCGAGGAGTACGGGGATCATCTGGATCATTCGCCTGACCAGATAACGCTGCATGGCGTGGAGCGTTCAGTGGAGAACACCGGGGGATGCCCGGCTGCGGGCATCCCCCGGCCGTGACGTCACCTACCGCCGCAGCCACACGTTGTAGAACAGCCAGCGGCCCTCGGGATCGAACGCCAATCCCTGGAGCTTGTTGCCGGCGATGGTGACCCAGGAGTTGTCCCAGATAGGCAGCGTGTACGCGTTGCGCATCACGTTCATCTGGAACTCCTTGTAGGCGGAGTCGCGCGTCTTGGTGTCGGTGGCCCGCCGGCCGGTGTCGATCAGGTTGTCCAGCTTGGGATCGGCCACCCTGGTGCGGTTGAACTGCCCGCCGCCCATGATCTGCGAACTGTGGAACATGAGGAAGGCGGGCACGTTGGGATCGAGCCCGGTGTAGTTGATCTCGGCCATGTTGTAGGTCCCCTCCGTGACCCGCTTGGCGTAGGCGTCGTAGCCGGTCACGTCCAGGGAGACCTCGAAGCCCAGCTCGGTCAGCATCGCCTGCACGACCTCGGCCAGTTGCTGGTTGGGGCCGCCGACGCCGAACATGATGATCGCGAGCTTCAGCTTCTGGCCGCCCTTCTGCCGCACGCCCTCCTTGCCCATCCAGCCCGCGGCTTCCAGCAGTTCCACGGCCTTCTTCTTATTGTAGGGATACAGGCCCTTGACCGCCGCGTTGTAGAAGAGTGACGACCGGGTGAACGGGCTGTGGGCCACGTCGGCGTTGCCGTGCTGGACCAGGTCCACCACCTTCTGCCGGTCCACGCCGTACAGGATGGCCTGCCGCACCCGCAGGTCGTCCGTGGGCGCCGTCTTGATGTTGATGGGCATCGACTTCGGGTGTCCCGGCGTGTCGATCCGGTACACGCGGAAGTTCTGATCCTTCTTGAACTGGGCCACCTGATCGAGAACAGGGTTGCCGACCCCGATGACTTCGCCCCGCTGCAGGGCGATCATGCGGGTGGCCGCCTCGGGGATCGTCTTCCAGATGATCTTCTCCAGATAGGCTGGGCCCTGGCGGTTCATGAAGGCGGACGCCCACTTGTAGTCGGGATTGCGGACCATGTGCAGGTCGTTGCCTTCCCACTTCTCAAACTTGAAAGGGCCGGTAGCGACGGGACTCTGGGCAAACTTGTCGCCCAGGCTCCTGATCGCCGTCGGCGAGCCGGGAGAGAGCGCGGTGCCGGCCAGGTTGGCCAGCAGTGGCGCGAAGGGCTCCTTCAGGTAGATCCTCACCGTGTAGTCGTCCACGACCTGGGCCCGGTCGTACGGGCCGATGGCCGGGCCCTGCAGCGACTTGGTGGTGGGGTCGGCGATCCGGTCGAACATAAGCTTGACCGCGTCCGCCCGCAACGGCGTCCCGTCGTGGAACTTCACGTCGCGCCGCAGCTTGAAGGTGTAGACCTTGCCATCCTTGGAGACCTCCCAGGCGGTGGCCAGGCCCGGCACGTAGGTGCCGACCTTGGGCGACCAGAGCAGGGGATCGTACATCTGGCGGATGATGAAGTTGTCGGTCGTACCCGTCCACACATTGGGGTCCAGGCTCCGCGGCCGCTGGAGGTAGCCGAAGGCCACCGTGCCTCCGCTCTGCGGCGCACTGGGCGCCGCGTAGGAATCGCCGATAAGCAGGGAGAGCCCGACGACCAGGGCCATCCCCAGGACCAGCCACTTGCTGTGCGTCACCATACCCATCGCTCCTCCCATCGTGGTCACCACTGCCCAACACGAATGCACGGGATGAGATCCAGCTTCCGCGGGTTTCATCCCCCCTTCCGCCTGCCCGCGTCACCCCCGACCGCTTCTGCACCCCTGCCTTCGACTCCGTCCGTCCCCGTCTCCTCCGCGAGTGTATCCCGGCGAGGCCGGCCGGCGCAAGCGCGGGCGAGCGCCGCCGGCTGTGCGATGCCGGCCTGATGGGACCCGGCGGGCCCGCTACGTGGCTCGCGGCGCTCGCGCCCGGGGCGCCCTCAGCCGCAGGTACCCGTCCTTCTCCAACCCCCGGGCGATCGGCTCCAGGTGCGATGCCTCCAGCTTCAACCCGAACTCGAACCCGATGCTCGCCGCGATCTCCCCGAGCGTGCGCCGGCCGTCGGTCAGGTTCCACAGCTCGTCGCCGACGATGCGCAGGCTCTCCCAGTTGGCGGCGGGATCGGAGGCCTGCATCGCCTGCACGACCGCGGCCTGCTCCGGGTACGCGAGGCCGCGCACCCCCGGTGGCGGGGCCGCCTTCTTCTTGACCGGCTTGAGGCCGGCCGCGCCGTCTGGGGACGGTGCCGGTTTCGCGCCCAGGACTCCCAGCGCCTCCCGCACGCGGCGCCGCAGCCGCGCCCTGGCCTCCGTGGTCGCCTTCGCGTGCGTGGCCCGCGTCCCCTGATCGGCGTGCCGCACCAGCGCCGCGGTGGACTCGATGGCCCGCGCGTCGCGCGCGCCCAGGTACTCGATCTCCGCGGCCGCCCGCGCGCGGGCCGCGCCGTCCGCCGTCTGCCCGCCGCCAAGGCCATGCTCCGCGGCCAATTGGATGCGCAGCCCCGCGTAGGACTCCACCAGCCGCGCGAAGCGCGCCGCATCCGCCGTCCCCGCGTCGGCGATCCAGAGGGCCAGTGCCCCGAGCACCAGTCCGGCCCTGTGGAAGACCATGGGGTCGGTATGGTCCGCGGTGAGCAACTGGGTGTGGAAGTACAGGTCCGGCCACGACATGATGAGCGGCGCCGGCACGCCCATCCCGTTCCAGTTGTGGTTGTCGCTCCAGGGCGTGTAGGGCAGGCTGGCGAAGGAGACCAGCGGGATCACCGGCGCGTCCTTGAAGGGCCACGCCGCCTCTTTGGGCAGGGTGTCCAGCAGCCACTGTCCCAGGTCGTTCACGTAGGACGGCACCGAATCGGGGACGCGGTAGAACATCAGGCTCGACTTGAGTCTGTCCTGGTGGTGCCCCACGCTGTCCAGGCAGATGGCGCACAGGACGTTGGGCAGCTCCTCCGCGTGGCGGTGGAAGTAGGCCATGCTACCCAGACCCTCCGCCACGAACAGGAAGCGGATGCTGCGGCGCGGCCGCGGGATCTTCCCCTCGTTGATCAGGGTGGAGATCGCGCGCGCGATCTCCACCATCAGCGCGGGACCCGCCGCGCAGTTGGCGCACGGCTTGGTGCCCGCGGAGGTATGGGCGATGAAGAAGACCGACTCCTCCGGGTGGTCGCGGCCGGGGATGGTGGCCAGCAGGTTTTGCCCTTCACCCTTGAACAGCTTCGTCTTGATGCGGACGAAGACGCGCGCGCTGCCCTGCCGGCAGCGGGCGGCCAGCCGCTCCGCCTCCGGGTAGGCGAGCGTGATCGCCCACGGGTTGTCCCATCGCGGCGGCAGCCGCATGAGCTGCACCGCGTGCGGCAGGTTCGTCCGCGTCCGCCAGGGCGGTGTCTCCGACAGCAGGTAGTCGTTGATGACGCCCTGCGCGCCATGCCGCCTGGCCAGTTCGACGGCGTGCCCCCAGGCCGGGCGCTCCGCGGCGTGGCGGACCAGCACCGCCTTCCCCGCCACGTCCCTGCCCGCGTAGTCGGACTCAGTGAGACCAAGTCCCACGTCCACCACATCCACGTCCACGCCGCCGTCCGGCGTGGAGGGACACCACCAGGGCAGGCAGGACGGGACGTCGGGATAGGCCACGAGAAGGTCGCGCTCGGGCAGCAAGCGCAGATCGGCCTCCAGCGGTTCCCACGCCGGCGGCATCAGGTGGCCCAGGTAGCGGGTCTCGCCGTCCAGCGGGTAGCGCTCGACCGTGACCTCGCGCACGCCCGCCTCGCCAAGGCGCGCGCGCACGTAGTCGGTCGCCGCGTGATAGCCCGACGCCCCCGGCGACCGGTAGTGCTGTGTGATCTGCTCGGTGTCGCGCTGGCACGCGGCGCCGGACAGCGCCGCGGCGAAGGCCTGGATCACTGCGAGGTCCATGCGGTCCTCCACGCCATCCGCGGGACGCCGTCTCGCGAAACCCGCGGGGCTGCGGCGAGTGCCGCGAGGCGACGGCGTCCGTGGATGCCGGGCCGTCTCGGGTTCTCGGGGGCCCGGTCCCGGGGTATGGAGCGCTCGGAAATCGTCCAGGGAAACCCGTTCTCGATGCCCGACCTCCCCCTCACCCACCTTCATTCCCCGTTGAAGCGAGGAGAGGGAGGGGGAGACGGAGGAGAGGTATTCTAGGACAGGCGTGGCTGCACGCCGTTGACGATGCCCTCCACCCGCTCCCCGCTGACGGCGCGCCGGAAGTTGGCCAGGATGGCCGGCCAGCGCACCACGGCGCTGCCCGCGTTGGCGCTGTGCGGGGTCAGCACCACGTTGTCGAGCCGCAGCAGCGGTGAAGTGGGCGGGAGCGGCTCCAGGCGAAACACGTCCAGCCCTGCGCCTGCGATGCGGCGCTCCTGCAGCGCCGCGATCAGCGCGTCCTCGTCCACGACGTTGCCCCGCCCGATGTTGATGAAGCAGGCGGTGGCCTTCATCAGGCCCAGTTCCCGCTCCCCGATCATTCGCTCTGTCTCGGGCGTGTGCGGCACGATCACCGTGACGAAGTCCGACCGCCGCAGCAGATCGTCCAGCGGCGCGTAGGTCACCCCTTGCTGCCGCTCCTCCTCCTCCGGCAGGCGCCGGCGCCGGTAGTAGAGCACGTCCATGCGGAAACCCCGCAGCATGCGCGCCATGGCTTGCCCGATCTCTCCGAGGCCGATGAGGCCGGCCACCTTGCCCGCCAGCACCGTGGCGTCCAGGTTCAACCAGTTGAAGGCGATGATTCGCTCCGTGGTCAGCACGGGCGTCATGCCCGGAGGCGTCTCCCCGGAGGCGACCCGGCGGTGAGCCTCAGGGATCTTCTTGGCCAGAGCCAGCAGCAGCGCCATGCCGTGCTCGGCGACGGCGATGCGGCCCACGTCCTCCTGCACCGCCACCGCCACGCCGCACCGCGTGGCCGCGGCCACGTCCACGTGGGCGGCGGAAAGACCCACCACCTGAATCAGCCGGAGGCGCTCCCCGGCCTCGATGATGGAGCTGGGGATGCGCCTCCGCGTGGTCATGAGAAAGGTCCCCGTGCGGACCAGGTCGGCCAGAGCCTGGTCGTCATCGGCCTTGGGGCCCACCACCTCGATGGGCAGGCCCGCAAGGTGCGGCTGGATCTCCTGGAGCCGCCCCGGGCGGAGGGGCTCCGCGTGCACCAGGACGTAGGTCATCTGCCCGTCACCGCTCGCGCCAGGCAAAGCGCGCCGGGTAGTTGCCGACCTTGTGCAGCTCGACGCCGTGCACGCCGGCTTTCGTGACCAGCGTGAACACGGTGTCAAAGAGCATCAGGAACGGCGCGTCCCGGAAGGCGATCTTCAGCGCCTCCTGGTAGAGGCCCAACCGGGTGGGATTGTCCGTGGCCTTGTTGGCGTTCTCGAGGATGGCCTCCAGCTGCCGATTGCAGTAGTACATGCGGTTGTAGAGCTTCGGTGCCCACGCATTGCAGCTAAAGAACGTGTTGAGGGCGTAGTCGGCGTCACCCGTGAAGGTCCCGAAGGTGAGGTTGAGCATGTCGTAGTCCCCACGCTCCGGCGGCTGGGTCACGGTCTGCAGGAAGATGGCGCCCTCCAGGACGTCGATCCTCACCTCGATCCCGATGGCGCGGAGCTGGGCCTGCACCGTCTCGGCCACCTGGATGTCACCCTTGCTGCCACCCCGGCGCGAGATGAGCCGCAGGCGCATGGGCCGGCCGTCCCGCTCCACCAGGCCGCTCGCCCCCGGACGCCATCCCGCCTCGGCCAGCAGCGCGCGAGCCCGGGCCGGGTCATAGGAGTAGGTCCCAATGGGCACGTACCCGAAGACGCCGGGGGCCACGATGGGCGAGTCCGCGATCCGGGCGCCCACACCCAGAAAGATCGTGTCCACCATCGCCTTGCGGTCCACGGCGTGGTTGATGGCCTGTCGCACGCGGACGTCGTTGAGCGTGCCGCGGCGGTCGTGGTTGTTCATGGGCATGTAGTACTGGACCCACCCCGGCGACGCGATGACCGTGTAAGCGGGATTGCCCTGCAGCCGCTTGACGTCCACGTCGGAAAGCTGGATGCCCACGTCGACCTCGCCGGCCTCCAGCGTCTGCGCGCGGACGGCGATGTCGGGGACCGTGCGCAGGACGATCTCGTCCAGGTAGGGAAGCCCCTTGCGCCAATAGTCGGGGTTCCGCCGGAAACGAATGAACTGTCCCTTTCGCCATTCCACCATCCGGAACGGACCGGTCCCCACCGGATTGGCCGCGATGTCCCTCCCGTACTTCTGGACGGCCGCGGGGCTGATGATCCCGAAGGTCTTGGCGGAGAAAGTCCCCATCAGCGCCAGCGCCGGATGCGTGAGGTTGAGGCGGAGGGTCGTGTCGTTCACCACGTCCATGGTGTCGATGGCCGTCGTCAGCTCGTGGACGGGAAGTTTCTCTCTCAACTTTCGCTCCAGGTTGAACTTCACCGCCCCCGCGTTGAACGGGGTGCCGTCGTGGAACTTGACGCCGTCCTGCAGGCTGATCGTGACGGTCTTCCCGCCGTTGGTGACCTGCCAGGACCTGGCCAGCGCCGGGATGACGCGGCCCTGGTCGTCCCGCTCCGTCAGCGTCTCGTACACGTAGAAGTTGCCCTCCAGCACGCCGCTGGCGTTGGTCCGGTGCACGTCAAAGGTGTTGGCTTCTGTGGACGTGGCAATCACCAGCCGCCCGCCGCGCCGGGGCTGCGCCGGCGCCCCAGCGGCCACGGCGGACGCCAGCAGGACTACCGCCAGAAGCAGCACCACTGCTCGCGGGCGCATCATGCTCCCCCCCTCGCCGTGAAGTTAGTCGACGACGCTCCTCATCGAGCTCTCTCCGTCCAGGCAAAGCGCGCCGGGTAGTTCCCGACCTTGTGCAGTTCCATGCCGTGTACGTCGGCCTTGGTGACCAGCGTGAAGACCGTATTGAAGAGCATGAGGAACGGCGCGTCCTTGAACGCGATCTTCAGCGCCTCCTGGTAGAGGCCCAGGCGGGTGGGGTTGTCGGTGGCCTTATTGGCCTTCTCCAGGATCGCCTCGAGCTGCTGGTTGCAGTAGTACATCCGGTTGTAGAGTCTGGGCGCCCAGGCTTTGCAGCTGAAGAAGGTGTTCAGGGCGTAGTCGGCGTCGCCGGTGAAGGTGCCGAAGGTAAGGTTCAGCATGTCGTAGTCTCCGCGCTCCGGCGGTTGGGTGACGGTCTGCAGGAAGATCGCGCCCTCCAGCACGTCGATGCGCACGTCGATGCCGATGGCACGGAGTTGGGCCTGGACGGTCTCCGCCACCTGGATGTCGCCCTTGAAGCCTCCGCGCCGAGAGATCATCCGCAGGCGCATCGGCCGGCCGTCCCGCTCCACCAGGCCGCCGGGGCCGGGACGCCACCCGGCTTCCGCCAGAAGCGCCCGGGCCCGAGCGGGGTCATAGGGATAGGTGCCGATCGACACGTATCCGAAGACGCCCGGGGCCACGATGGGCGAGTCCGCGATGCTGGCGCCCACCCCCTGAAAGATCGTGTCCACCATCGCCCTGCGATCGACCGCGTAGTTGATCGCCTGGCGCACCCGATAGTCATTGAGCGTACCGCGGCGGTCGGTGTTGTTGAGGGCCATGTAGTACTGCACCCACCCGGGCGCCGCGATGACCTTGTACTTGGGGTTGCCCTGAAGCCGTTTGACGTCGATGTCGGACAGCTGCAAGGCAGCGTCAACCTCCCCGGCCTCCAGTGCCTGGGCCCGCACGGCGATATCCGGAATGGTTCGCAGGACGATCTCGTCCAGGTAGGGCAGCCCCGGCCGCCAGTAGTCGGGACTGCGACGGAAGCGGATGAACTGGCCCTTCCGCCACTCCGCCAGGCGGAACGCTCCGGTGCCGGTAGGATTCACCGCAATGTCCTTCCCGTACTTCTGGAGCGCCGCGGGGCTGATGATGCCAAAGGTCTTGGCGGAGAAGGT
>JACQTN010000068.1 GCA_016210785.1 Armatimonadota bacterium | reverse complement strand
GGTGGGATGGCAGCGGCGTCTAGGCCCCGCTACTTTGCCCAAGGAGCTCCCTGGTTTGGCATTTCCCAGACAGCTTCGTAGCGGATGATGCTGACGGTCCTGCTGGGCGCGGCCGCGGTGCTGGCGGGGTGGCTGCTGTGGCCGGTCTCGCGCACAGGGCGCGAGCGACTGGAGGCGCATCTCCGGCCGCCCCGGCAGCGCGGCCGACAGCTGCGGGTGCGGGAGTACGCCGGGACCGGCACACGACCGCACCACCGCTCGCGGCTCGCGGGCCGGCAGGACCGCCAGTTTCCAGATCATGCGCGCGCGGCCGTCCATGGGGACCGGTACGCATGGGCAGGCGCTCCGGGCGCGCCGGACGGACTGCGACCCGCATCGGGAGACTCGCTCCTGCATGTCGCCGGCGGGCGGTACCGTCTGGCGGCCATGTGGCAGGGCCGGGCCAGAGCGTGGCGCGACTGGACCGGCCGGTGGCGCGATCGAGCGGGGGCGTGGCGCGATCAGGGCGATTTCTGGTACGAGCGGATGACCGCCGCGATTGAGGGACGCCTGGCGCACGCCGGGCTCTTTCTCGACGCGCGATCCGCGGTGCTGCTCGGGGCCGGTGCGATCGCCGGGGGTGGCATCGCGGGCACCGCGCTGCGCGGGCCAGAGGGAGGGGCGGCCGGCGTCGTTGCGGCGACGATGCTCATCCCCTGGTGGCTGCGGGAGCGGCGCCGCCGCCGCATGGAGCGCTTCGATGAGCAATTGCCGGAAGCGCTGTCGATGCTGGTGCAACACCTGCGGGCCGGGCACACCGTGCAGGAGGGGCTGGGCAGCGTGGGTGTCCGTTTTCCGCCGCCGCTGGGGCCGGTGTTTGATCACTGCTGCCGGCAGGTCCGGCTCGGCGTGCCGCTGGAGGAGGCGCTGGTCGCCATGCGGCGCGAGGCGCCGTCGGAGGGTGTGGCGCTGACCACCGCGGCACTGCGGATGGCGCTGCGCGGCGGAGGAGAGGTGAGCGTGACGCTGGAGGCCCAGATTGCCGCACTGCGGGCACACGTCGCGTTTCGCCGACAGTTGCGGGCGCTCACCGCCCAGGTTCGGTTGAGCGCCTGGATGGTCGGCGCGCTTCCGCTGGTGGTGAGCGGCGGGCTGGTGTTGCTTTCTCCGGCGTTCTTCGCGCCGATGATCGAAGAGCGGGCTGGCCGGATGCTCCTGGCCATCGGGCTGGGGCTCCAGGCGCTCGGGATCCAGGTGATCCGTCGCCTCCTGGGGCGCATGGGTTAGACGAGAGGGTGCCGGCAGCGCCGGCGAGGCGGGGGGAGTTCTGGGCGCATGGCCTGGTGGTCGTTGCTGATCGCGGCGGTTATCAACGGTGCCGTCTGGCTGGCGGCGCTGAGGTGGCCCGAGGCGCCCGCGGTGCGGCGGCTTCGCGTCGCCGTGCGGCGCACCGGGCGGACCTTTCCCTTCGCTGGAGCCGCGGCCGCGGCGCGCACCCGCGACGGCGGCCGCCGCGGCGCAGGGCCACTTCGATGGATCGGCCGGCGGCTGGTACGCGCTCTTCCCGCGCGAATCGTACGCGACGTGCGCGCCGGCTTGCTTCAGGCGGGTCTGAGATGGGAGCCCGCGCCCTATCTGGCGGTCCGGCTGGGGCTCGCCGCAGCCGCCGCGACGGCCATGCCAATCGCCGCTTTGTTGCTTCCTTCGCGGGCGGGCCGCGCTGGCATCGCCGCCGCGGTGGTGATCATGGTTGCGCTCCCGGGATGGTGGATCGCGCGGCGGCGCGCCGCGTGGGCGCGGGCGGTGCGCGGGGCGTTTCCCAACGCGGTGGACCTGATCGCGCTGGGCCTCGAGGCGGGGCAGGGACTTGACGTGGTGCTGCGCGAGTGCGCGGAGCTGGACGGCGGCCCGCTGTCCCGGCTCTTTGCGCGCTATCTGGAGGATCGGGCGTGGGGGCAGAGCCGGGAGGAGGCACTGGAGCGGATCGCGGAGCACGCGGGCGTCGTCGAGGTCACCCACGCGCTGCGCGCGGTCGCCGACGCCCTCCGCCTGGGCGCGCCGGCGGTCAGGATGTTGCGCGAGCAGGCGGCGTTCCTGCGGAACCTGGCACTGCGGAAGTCAGAGGAGGAGGCCCAGCAACTCCCGATCAAGCTGCTGGTGCCGCTTGTCCTGCTGATCTTCCCCACACTGTTCATTGTTCTCCTCGGGCCGGTGGCGCTTCAGGTGATGCGCCAGGGATGGTTCGCGCGCTGAGCCGATGCTCCATCGGCTCAGCGCGCGGTCGTCGGATCGTCGCCTCGCGGTACCATCATGCCGCCGGCGCTACCGTACTCGTCGCGGCATCGTCCTGCACGTGCGCGGAGAACCGCACGCAGGAGATCTCCGAGATCCCGCGCGACCGCACTCCTGCGGCACCTTTTTCCGGCGCGACCGTTCTCCCTCGTCACCATGCCGCCCGCGTGCCGTCCCTTGTCTACTCGCCCCCCGACCTCGCGATCCTTTGCCGCCCTTCCCGTGCGGTGGCTGCCGTTCTCTCGTCCCCGGCTGACCACCGCACGGAGGACACGCGCACTCGGGAGCGTACTAAAGGGACGTGGCATCCCGTCCTTTCTCTGCGCGGCGCGTTCCCCCGGAGGTCCTGGCGTCTTCGGTGGCGGTGGCTCTGGCCCTCATGGGCGACGCCTTCATGTACGCCGTCCTGCCGAGTCACACTGTGGCTTTCGGCGTGCCTCTGGCCGCGGTAGGCCTGCTGTTGAGCGCCAACCGCTGGATTCGCCTCCTCACCAACCCCTTTGCCGGGTGGGCGTTCGAGCGGTGGGGACGGCCGCGGCCATTTGCCGCGGCCGTGGCGCTGGCCGTGGTCACCACCGGGACGTATGGAGCCGGCACTGGCGTGGCGGTGTTGCTCGCGGCCCGCGTGCTCTGGGGCGTGTGCTGGTCGTTTCTGCGGCTCGGTGTCTACCTGGCCGCGATGGAGGCGGCGCCGCCCGCCCGCGGCCGCCTCATCGGCCTCTCGTGGGGCGTTGTTCGCTTCGGCTCCCTGATTGGTCTGTTGGGCGGCGGATACCTGGCCGACCGCCTCGGACACCGCGCCGCCGCGCTGTTTCTCGCCGGGGCGACAACCCTCGGCATCGCCGTGGCGTGGCCCGCGGTGCGCGCCGCGCGCACCGGCCGTTCACCGACGGCGAAGGCGGGAGCGCTTTTCCATGAGGGCGCGCCTGACGGCGGCGAGAATGCGGACCACTCCGGCGACTGCGGGGCAAGATGCGGCACCGTCGGACACGGCCGCAACGGCACGGGAAAGGGCAGCCGCGCGGGCGGGCGCGGCAACGAAGGGGGCGGGGGGCGCAGCGACCAGAGACCGGCCAGCGCAGACGCCGGGATCGGCGGCCCTGTCGCCGCCGCGCACCGCGAGACACCACGCGACCGGGGCGGGACGCCCGGGGAGACCCCACCTGCGCGCCTCGGCGCGGTCGCCTACGCTGCACTGGTCAAGAGCCTGGTGGTGGAGGGCCTGGTGGGCGCCACGCTGGGTCGGCTGCTGATCGATCGCTTTGGCGGGGGCGTGCCCCTCGCCGGCCAGACGCTGGGCGTGGCCACGGTAACGGGTGCCCTCCTGGCGCTGAACGACGGCGTGGGCCTGGCCCTGGGGGCGTCCGTCGGCCACCAGGTGGATCGCCTGGGCCGGCGTCACGTGCTGCGCGTCGCGGCGCTGGCCGCCGCCGCGGCCCTCGCCGGGCTCGCTCTGGCGCGGAGCCTGCCGCTCATCGCCGTCTCGGTGGCCGCCCTGTGGGTGGCGGGTGTGGCGCTCAACGTTTCACTTGCCGCCGCCGCGGGCGACGTGGGCGGCGCGGGCTCCATGTCGCGGGTCATGAGCCGCTTCGCCACGTGGGTTGACATCGGCGCGGCTTCGGGTCCGCTGCTCGGATATCTCGCCGTCGCCAAGTTCGGCTTCCCGCTCCCCTACCTGGTGGGTGTTCTGGTCCTCGTTTCCGTTACCGCCATCTCGCCGTGGGTGCCCGCTGGCCAGTGGTCCGCGCACCGCCGCGAGCGTCCGGCGCGGGCGGCGCGGTGAAGGTGACGGGGAGGGACGTGAAGCCGCGCTGCGCCGCCCGCGCCGGTTTCCTGGGCCCCGACGGGTGCGGATTTTCGCGCCGGCCGTGGAGGCGGACTCCTCTGTCGCCTTCGTGCCTTCCGCCCGGACGTCAGCGTGTGAACGGGATCCCATAACCCTCGGGCACCGCGGCGACGCTGGGCAGGCATCCCATCACGGGTCCCACCTGCTGCCAGCGAAAGATGAGGAACACGGCGTAGCCGTAGCGCTGATACGTGCGCAGGCTGCGGATCTCCGGAAGGGCCGCCTTCAGTGCCTCATGCACCGGCGACCCCGGCGTCGCGGCGCGCAGCAGCGCGCGGGCCACCGCGCGAACTTCGTCCCCGCCTCGCTCCAGACGGCGACCCTCGGCGGCGAGCGCCGCGGCCGCGGCCGCCTCCGCCACCGCGGCCTGCGCGATCCAGGCGGAGGGTGGGGGGGCCCGTCGTTCGCCGCCGGCGTCGATTCGCGCGATCGTCTTCGCACCCGCGTCGGGGTCGTAGTAGGAGGACCCGAGCGCCCAGATCGGTGGTGCCGACAGCGGCGCGGTCACCAGGAGCACGATCCCGCCGTCCCCAGGCAGGCAGCTTCGCCAGAGCTGTGCCTGAAAGGGCGGGACCCGCACGTCGCGCGTGCGTCCGGGCCAGTGGCGCACGACCTCCACGTGGTCGTCGACAATCATGGACAGCGTGGCGGCGGTGATCCCGGCCGGTCGTGCGGCCGCGTTGGCCGCCGACGGTCCGTGTGCGGGGCGGGACCCCGCGTGCAGCAGCAACACCGTCGCCCCGACGACCGCCAGACACCACCACCCCTCAGGCCGCGCGCGCGCCAGCCCGCACCTCGCCCGCATGCATCCTCGCTGCATGCGCGCGGCCGCCGCGCCTCTCGCTCTCGCTGCCCATCCCACGTCCTGCTGTCGTCTCGCGGCGCATCTCGCCATGAGCGTCACCTCCCTCCGAGGACCAGCGTGGGCGCACCACGCGTTCCCGCGCAGCCTCTGGCTGCACGCGGCTGCGGCGCGCCGCACGTGACGGCGGCCACGATTACGGTGACACGCAGTCGCCCTCCCGGCGCGCGGCCCTCGTTGCCAGCGAGCCGCCTCCGTGCGCGCCGGGCCCGGCGCGAGCGATCCGGATGGATCGACAAACGATCGCTCGGATGAGAGACACGGCGATCGTCTGGCGAGAGGTGCGCACTGCCCCTACCGCCATCGCGAGCCTCCCGGCGGTGGAAAAAGCGGATCGGGCATGGGAGCCTGCCACGGTGCGGAGGCCTGCCACGGCCGAGGCTCGCCCGCGGACTCCCACGGTACGGGAAGCCCGGTGTGGACCAGCGGGGGAGCCACGCTGGGGGACGCAGATACGCCCGCACCCGCGCCTGCCGCGCGCGACTCGCTCCAGACCGCCAGCAGCGAAGTGCGCACCGAGGCCACCCCACCTTCGATCCACCCCGCCGCGATCCCCTCCACTTTGAGCAGCGCGATGATGCCAAATCCCAACGCGGCGACCGCGGAGACCGGCAGCGCAAGCTGCGCCAGGCGTTCCATGGGCGCGGCCTGCCTGAATTCCTCCAGCGGGCGGAGGATGCCCAGGTACACCGCGGCGGTCAGCACCAGATTGCCCAGGAAGATGGTCAGGCACGCCCGCAGCGTCGTCCGCACCCACAGCCATCCCAGGTGGTCGGTGCGCGGGTGGGCGAGACAGGCAAACGACAGCGGAGCCAGCAGCGAGGACACCATGAGCACGAGCCGCGCCCAGAAACTGAGCACGTAGTAGGCCGCGAAGAGCAGGCCCATGCCGAGGCCGATGGTGGCGACGCCGCGATGGGTGAGACTGCTGATCGTCTCGGCGACCCTCGGCAGCGCGGCGGTGACCGGGAGATTACCCAGAGGCCCGCCGGCGGCCTGGCCCCCGACCAGCGTCTCCGTGAGACTCTCCGCCGCCGCGGCGAACTCCCGTAGCGCACTCTCCAGGGCCGGCCGGCTGACCACGCCGCTGAGGGCCTGGAACCCGGCGTTGGAGAGGTTCGCAAAGAGCAGCGCCGCGTGCGCGCTGATCGACGGCGCGGCTTCCACCGCCCACCCGGCCAGGGCCAGGCGGACGAGGGCCTCGACCAGCGGCCGTCCTTCCCCCGTGGTGGTGGCCCGCACGATGGCCACCAGCCCCAGCGCCAGCAGCACCGCGACAGCCGCGCCGTGGACGTGGGCGCCGGCGCCCGCCTGTTCCAGCGTCCGCTTCAGGGCCGCCACCAGTTGTTGGGGATCGTGGCCGACCGAAGGCGTCACCGCGATCGCCCCTGCCACCGCACGAGCTGCAGCAGGTCCTGTTCCTGCTCCCGCGCGTCGATGTCAAGGAACGGGCGCAGCCCGCGGCTCAGCGTCTGCACGCTCACCTCCCGGGTCAGATCGAGCTGGACCAGCGTCGCGGCCAGGTCGTCCATGCGGTCGCGGTTCTGCACCAGCAACTGGTGGGCGAGGGTGGTCTCGACGGCCGCGGCCTGGTGCGACAGCGCGGCTATCTCCTCGCCCAGGTACGCCAGGCGCTCCCCCAGCCTGTGGCCAACCAACACCTGGTGCTGGAGCGTGGAGGCCTGCCCGACGATCATCACCTGCATGGCGGCGCGGGTGCTGGGGAGGTTGGTCGCGGACCGCCGCAGGGCCGCCGCGGTGGCCCGCGCCTGCTGGGCCTGCCGGGCCAGCCGGGAGTCGCTGGTCACGTGCCGCGCCACCGCCGTGGAGGCGCGGGCCACGGCCGTGGCGTGCACGGCACTGCCCACCACCACGGCTTCTGTCGCCGCGATCTCGTCCACCCGGCGGGTCAGGAACCGGTTGCGGGTCCCGTAGGTCGTCAGGAGCGAGCCCGCACGTCCCGCCCCGGGGATCTGTTCTATGCCCCGCCGGGCCCGGCGCTCCGCAGCCTCCAGCAGACGGCTGAAGCGCCGGAGTTGCGTTGTCAGAGTGGTGAGCACGCGCCGCGACTCCCGGATGTTGATCAGCGGGCGGAGGATGTCCGACGAAAGTTCCTCGCCGCGTGCCGTCAGCACGGTTTCCCACCGCGCCAGCATGTCCATGACCTGCTGGACCAGGCGTCCCATCCGGGAGATCTGGCCAGGGACAGGTTCCAGATCCGGAAACTCTGTGGGTTGAGCGGTCGCGCGCGGCCCCGGCGCCACGACGACGAGAAGCGTCACGACCGCCGCGAGAGCTCGCGCGGCGCGGAGTTTCCTGCCGCCCGTTCGCCCCGCGGTCGCTCGCCCCGCGCGTGCTCTCACTCCGCCCGTGCCATCCCATCGCGCCCCCGCGCTCCGTGGCTTCACGTCACGCCTCCACGCACCAGGACCTCACACCACTCCGCATCGCACGACCCGCTCTTCCCTTGGGCGCGGGCACACCACCGAACCGGCATCACCCCGTGCCATTGTCCCTCCTGCCATCACCGCCGCGTCATCCCGCCCGGCCCGCGTACAGGGTCCGTCCACCTGCGCCCATGCCCCGCGGTTCGGCCTCCGCCAGGTGGCACACCGCCTCCCACAAGCCTCCGCGTTGCTCCGCGACCCCGTCGCGCTGCCGGCGGTCCCCCTCGTGGGACGTCGCGATCCAGTCCTCCAGGCTCGTGCCGCGGACGACCAGCACGCCGCCTTCCCGTCCCTCCGAGAAGTCCACCGTGCACAGGACCTCGCTGTAGCGGCCCCGGATCTGCGTGAGCGACTCCAGCAGCCGCCGCTCGCGCTCGTTCAGCCCCGCCAGCTCGGAGGCCCGCGCCGTGTCCTTGACCCGCAGCAGGTAGCGAAACTGCGCGTTGGCCAGCACCCCGCGCGCGTGCTCACCCTCGAAGTCCTCCAGCTTCTGACTGATGGCCAGGACGCCCGCCCCGTATCGCCGGAAGCGTCGGTACAGATCATCGAGAAACTGCCCGGCGATGGGGTTGGCCAGCAGCGCCCACGCCTCGTCGATCACCACCATCTTGGAGCGGCCGGTGGAGCGCCGTACGCGGCGCCACACCAGGTCGGTGAGCAAGAGGATTGCCACGGGCAGGAGGTCGGGATAGCGATCCAGCCCTTCCGTGTCGAAGTAGGCAAGGTCGGCGTCCAGCGTGATGGTGGTGGGCCGGTCGAGGAAACGGGCGTAGACCGCGTCTTCCGTCCACTGGTGGAGGCGCGTCGCGATCTGTTGGGCGAGATGGCGTTCCTGGAGATCGAGGGAGTGGCTGCCCATCTCCTCCATGGTGCGCAGCCGGTGCACCAGGTCGCGCAGGAAGACCGGTTCTCCCCGCGCGCGCCAGTAGGTCTGTCGGACGGCGGCCTCCAGCAGCGCCTTCTCCAACCGGCTCAGCGGCTGAGGTCCCTCGGCCACCATGAAGTTGACCATGGTCACCAGGAAGGCCACCTTGGCGTCGTCAGGTTCATCCACGCCTTCCGGAAGGTCGAATGGGTTCAGCGCCATGCCGCCGGTGGGATCCAGACGGACGTGCTGCCCCTCCAGCGCCGCCACGAGGGTCGCGTACCCGCCGCCGCGGTCTACGATGATGATCTCGGGATCGACCGCCAGCAGCTGAAAGAGAAGCTGGTGGGCGAGGTAGGTCTTCCCGGAACCCGTTTCTCCTACGATGACCCCATTCCACGCCGGCGCCCGCGGGTCGAACGGGTCGACCGCCGTCAGCCCGTTGAGCCGGTTCCAGAACACCACCGTGGGCCGGGGGGAACCGGGCCAGGGCCCGACGGCGGGGAAGAAGTCGGCCGCGTTCTCGGTCAGCACACGGAAGAGCCTGACCGTGGGCTCTCCGGAGAAGGGCGCCAGGGCCAGGAACTGGTGTAGCAGCCCCACCGACTCGTCGATCGCCTCCACGCCGGCCACCTGGTGGAAGGCGTCGATGGCGTGCCGGGCCGCCTCCTGCGCCGCCTCCAGGGACGGCTCCTGCAGCACCACCGCGGCGCCGGCGCGGAAGACCCGCGTGTCGCTGGAGTGCAGCCGGCGGAGCAGATGCTCCAGGTCGGCGGAGATGACGGCGCTCTTGGGATCTTCGCGTTCGCTGGCCGGGTTGCTGAAACGCGCGGCGTAGGCCATGCGGCTCTTGACCTCCAGGCGCTTGATGGCGTCCGTGCGCGGCTCGTGCCAGTACTCCACCACCAGCCAGAAGTAATGGGGCAGGAGGAGAAGCTCGCGCAGCAGGTTCTCGGTGGTGGCCTCGTCGGGCAACTGGTCCAGCGAGACCGCCTTCACCGCGTGGTCGTCCAGCCACAGGTAGTTGTACCGCCGGTACAGGTCGCTGCGAGCGGCGCGCGAGCGGACCGAGGCCATGGCCAGGTACGGGGCGGCGTGCAACACCCGGCGGGGGATCTCCAGCCGCTGGTTGCTGCGAGGCACGGCGGGAGGATCGAGAAAGCGCTTGCGCGCCGGGTTGAAGTACCGCCAGATCACCTCCAGGTACTCCTCGTCGCTCAGGGGCGACGCGGCGATCTCGGCCCGCGTGCAGTTGGCCAGCAGCACCTCGCGCATCACCTCGATCTCCCGCAGGTGCACCGCGTACTCGGCCGCGGGAATCGGCTGCCAGCGGCGCCGCCGTCCCGGCGGGTGGTAAGAAAGGGTCAGCCACAGGTGGTAGACCGCGATGCGCCCTGCCGCCTGCTGCCTGGATAGTTCCTGGATTCGCCAGCGGTGAATCGCCCGCACCCGCGAGTGAGACGTGGTTGCGCCGTCGGCGTGCGCCTGCAGCAGGGCGCGGCAGTCGGGATGGACCTCCACGATGGCGCGCAGGCACTCCCCCTCGGGGACCGCGTGGTTGAGCAGCCGCTGAAGCTGCCGGTTGAGCGCCGCGGTGCGGTCCTCGCTCCAGGCCTCCGTGGCCGGCAGCGCCGCGCGCAGGCCGATCTGATAGGACCCGTCCGCCAGCACCAGGACGCCGTCCCGGATCGTCCAGTAGGAGAGGCGGGAGGTCAGCGACTCCATCTCCTCCGTGGTGTGGGTGAACATCGCCACCTCCGGGGCACGGACGGGCCGGCCCGTGTCGCGCTGCGCGGTCCTCTCCCCGCTGCCGCCTCGGGACCGATGACGCCGGCAATCCCGCGGACCGCTCTCCGCGCGTGGCGCGGAGACCACGGCCTCAGAGCAGCAGCGGTAGCGCCTCGTAATCCACCGTGACGATGTAGGCGTCGGCCTCCGCCAGGTATTGGAGGAGATGCCGCAGGTAAAACCGTGGCAGCCTGGCCTTGAGGCGCCGCCACGCCCAGAACCCCACCGTCGTGACAACCAGCGCGACGACCATCTGCAGCCGCACCCACCCCAGCCACGCGCCGGCGGTGCGGACCACCTGGACGATGACGATGAAGGAGGCCGTCAGCACGAAGAGATCGTCCAGGTCCAGGCTGAGGACGGTGACCGCATCGTCGACCTGCCGGTAGAGGCGGTGGCGGACCACGTCACTTCCCCACGATAAACTGGATGATCGTGGGTGCCCCGAACAGGATGGCCACTCCGATCAGGACCCACATCACCCATCGAAAGGAGCGGGCGCCCCCCATGGCGACGCTCACCGCGGCACCCGCGAGCGTGGCGATTCCGATGGCGAGTCCCAGCGGCCCGACCAGGCTCGCCGAGACCTGCTGGGCCAGCCTGGTCAGGGGGCTGAGGAGGTCACCGGACGAGGGGGCCTGGGCCGCCGCGGGCAGTGGCGCGGCGGCAAGGGCGGCGGCGACGGCGGCAAGGGTCGCGGCGCGGCGCATTCGAGGAATCTGTCTGGGGAATGCCAAACCAGGCACCTCCTAGCACAGAATAACGGGACCTACGGACCTCCCTGGAGGATGAGGATCGTGATGGGCGTGCCGGCGCGCACCTCGGTGACAGGCACCGGCCGGTCGGAGGCCTGCCACTGTGCCATCAGTCCGGCAAGGCGCCCGGCGGCGACGGCCCACAGCGGCGGAGGCTCGCCCGCGTTGATGGTGGCCCAGCCGTTAGTGATGGTAACCTGGCGCTGCTGCGAGAGCAGGCGGAGGTAATCGCTCGCCGCCTCCATCCCCACGCGCACCGCCGCCGCGGCCGCGTCGGGCGTGCGCATGACCGTGGCGGCGGCCAGCCCCGGGCGCTGCGCGCCGTGGTCGAGGGCGATGGCGTGCACCTGGCGTTCCCTCTGGTCCACCACCACCCGCGTGAACACCACCCGCAGCAGGCCCGCGGCATCCACCGAGGCCTCGCCCAGCCACACCGCCTCAGGGGTGCCCGACCCGGCCGCCACGGGGACGGTGAGGTTGGGCACCAGCGATATCCCGGTCAGCAGCCTGCCAGACAGGCGCGCACCCGCCGGAGGAGCGGGGGGAGGAGTCGTGGGGTTGGGGGGATCCGCTCCCGGCGAGCGCGCGGCCTGTGTGGCAGACGCGGACAGCGTACGGTCAGGTTCGTAGACGACGGGACCGGTCTCGGAAGCGCGACCAGGTGTGTTGAACGGCATGGGCGTGGATGACGACGCCGTGCCCTGGGCGCTGAAGACGACCACCTGCGCGGCGCCGTCTCGAGCCGCGGGCCGATCGCCGGGCTGCGCGGTTCCCGGCGGCGCGTCATCCGCGTCGGGGAGTTCGGGGATGTCCGGATCGCCAGCCTCCGCGGGCCGCGAGGGTCGAGGCGCCGGCGTCATGATCGGCGCGGGAGGGAATGGAGGGAGCGGCGGACGAGGGAGAGCCGTGGCTGGCGACGCGGGCGCGCCGGCGTCTGGCGGCAAGGGGGTCCCGCGGTCTGAGGTTGCCTCCGGAGTCCGTGGCCGCGAAGCGCCCGCGCCGGGACTTCCAGGACCGGGCGCGCGGCTGCCCGATGACAGCGGTGGGGCCGACGCCGGCGCGATCGAGGCGGGGACCGTGGGTTGGGGCGGGCGCGCGACCAGCGACAACCCCATGAGCGCCAGCAGCGCCACGCCCCCGGCCAGCAGCAGCACCACATGCAGGCGCCGCCGGTGCACGATGATCTCTCCGGTCTGGCTGCGCTTGCGCGCCCATCCCAGGATCAGGTCCTCCAGCCGTTCCCGCCGCATCCTCCGGCGGTTTTCCACCTCCACGGTCAGCGCCACGGGCGATCCCGAGAGTTCTGCGATGACGGCGCGGTACAGGTCCGGATCCTCGACGCGCAGGCGCGTGAGCACGGCGGTCCGCGCGGACGCATCGTCGGGCCACGGCTCGCCGAGAGCGGCTTCGATCTGAGCGCGGAGGTCGTCGGGGAGGTGCCACATCGTGAACTCAAAATATCATATGATTCTTCGTGTGTCAAGGGGTTTCCCGCGGCCGGTGGGCGCGAAGTGGTTCAGCGGTTGATGGAAATGTCCCGCAGCTCCGGGTGTGGGGGAAGGCCGAGCAGGATCCGGTCGCACGACTCCGCCACCTGGGAGTGGACGGCGACGAGCCCGGGCTGGATCACCTCGACGACGACTTCGAAGACCGGGGGGCCGATCCGTTCCCTGACAAACCGGGACGTCCCCGCGCGCGCTTCCTCGGCGCCCAGCGGCAGCACGTGGACGCCGCCCAGCAGCCCGGCGAGATCGGGGTTGTGCAGGATGTCGCTCAGGCGGCGCCCGTGCGCGGTGGCCAGCAACTGCACGCCGCGACGGGCGATGGTGCGGGCCATGCGGGCGTCCTCCTCGAACCCCAACTCGTCCACGATGATGACTTCGGGCGTGTGGTTGGCGAGAGCCTGCAGGAGAATCGCCGCCTGGATCTCGAGCATGGGGCGGGTGCCGTCGCCGGCCGGGATCTGCAACCGGCGCGCCCGGCCGATGGCGGGGTGAGGGATCTGACCGTCGCCGCCGATCTCGTTGCTGGTGTCGACGATCACGACCTTGCGCCCCAGGTCGTCGGCCAGGATGCGCGCGGCGTCCCGCATCAGCGTGGTCTTGCCGGTGCCCGGCGCGCCCAGGAGCAGGATGCTCTTCCCGCCGGCCAGCAGATCGCGCAGCCCACCCGCGGCGCCGATCAGCGGGCGCCCGACGCGGAACGTGTACCCGATGATGGTGCCGTAGCGGTCGCGGATGCAGGCGATGCGGTGCAGCGTGCGCTCGATGCCAGTGCGGTTGTCCTCCCGGAACCGGTCGAGGCGTCCGCCCACGTACTGGATGTCCTCCCGCGTGACGGCGCCCGGCAGCAACACGGCGCCGCGATCGTAGCGCAGCTCGGGCACACGGCCCAGGTCGAGGACGACTTCGCGTAGCCCCGCGGTCCCGTGGTGGAGGATCGGTTCCCGGATCGTCCGCGGGAGCGCGGCCAGCAGCGGCGCCAGGTCGTCCACGTCACGCCATGTGGAGGCGCTGGGGTGGGCGAATCAGGGTTCCGGCTGGATCACCAGACGGTGCAGACCCGTGAAGCCGGCCTCGAGCATGACGGGCAGCCCCGGGCCATCGGGAAAAATCGGAAAGAGCACCTGGAGTTGCGTCATCCGGCCGGGCACGGTCATCATGCCGGTCTCGGTCGCGCCCGGCGCGAGCACGTCCCGCGGCGCCTGGGCCGCGGGCTGCCGCACCAGGGCATACGGGACGATGCGGTCGTGGGCGCGGACCAGGATGCGCTCGGGCTGGATCCGGAATCGCGTGCCCTCGGTGTTGCGGTTGCGGACACGGTATCGCACCACCACGCCCCAGCGCACCCGGACCGCCTGAAAGATGGCCTCCACGCCGTCGCCCTGCGCGCTCGCCTGCAAGAAGGAAGGCGCAGGTTCCTGAGGCCCCGCCGGCGCCTGCAGTACGCTCCCCGGCGCCAGACGGGGTGCCCCGGGAGACTGCGTTGCTGCGGCAGGCGCGCTGTTGGCGCCAGCACCCGGGCCCGCGCCGGCGGACGCCGGGGCTGGCGCGGTTCCCGGCGTGGAAGGTGTCGATGCCGGCGCGGCCGGCGATGACGCCGGCCGCGCCGTGCCCTGATCCTCCGGCCGCGGCGCGCTGACCACGCGGATCACGTCCGCCGTGCGCTCGTCGCGCGTGATGACCAGTTCCCACAGGGTGAGGCCAGGCCCCGTCCAGACGACCATGTTGGTTCGCCCGGAAGAGGCCACGGGTTTCATGGTCAGGTCGCCCCGATCCGCGTCCACGTGGAAGGCCACCAGGCGGTCGTCGCCCAGCGCGACGCGGGTGATGGCGCGATCGAACTGGAAGACGGCCGCGAAGCCGGGCGCGAGCTTGACCAGCGTTCTCGCCGGCGGATCGGCCGCGACGACCGTGAAGATCGACGGCGCCGCAGGCTGCGCGGAGGCGCCTCCGCTTCCCGCGGCCGCGGCGACCAGGGCGGCCAGCAGCAGGGCGGCGCGCCCGCTCATCGCCGGCCGCGCCGCCCTGCCTCCTCCAGCCGCTCCACCGACTCGCCGATGGTCTCGGCGATGCGCCGGGTCACCCACTCGCTGGCGGTGAGCCCGTCCATGATGAGTCTGGCACGGAACTTGCGTGCCAGGTCCTCCGGCAAGGGCACCCCGACCTGGACCGCGTTCTTGGTGAACCCGCGCAGCCGGCGGGGCGGGGACTTGAGGGACGGGCTGCTAATGTACTCGGCGATCCACTCCTGGAGCTGCTGGCGCATGGGCTTGCCCTCCTCCAGGAGGCGGACGCGCAGCCTGCGGCGGAACATCTCGGGCGCGTACATCCCGACGTAGGAGGTGCGGGTGGATGGGGCGGTGCGCATGCGACGGCGTGGGCTCATGGCAATCCCTCCCATGGTGATCTGCGCTTCCTATTATATGCGATCATGCGATGTCTTGACAAGACGAGAAAACAACGAACATCACGTGCGTGTATCAGGGAGGCGGGCCGGACTTCCCGCGCCTCCCGACGCCGGACGCTGCGCGGCAGGCGCGTTTCCGCCCCATACCGATCGCATGTTTGACATCCCGGCCGATGCGCGCTATACTGCTCGTCAAAGCTGGCTACCGGATATGACGCTGACCGCCAGCCGGTTGCGGCGCTTCGCAGGTCTGCGCGCGAGGCCTCTGGCGCGACCGCCAGGACACCCCGCACGGGGGACGGTCTCTCCACGCGCGGCACGACGGGTCGAACGCCGGCTGCATCAAAGCCGGGGACACCCGCCCGCGCGACGACGCCGCAGCGCGATCCGATCTCGGCACGGCCCAGGGGTGAAGGCGTTAACCTTCCTTCCTGGGCCGCGCGGTTTCAATGGAATCGCCGCCGATCGTTTCTCCTTCGTCTATGCATCCCACTGGCGCCATTCGCTCCTCCTCACGGTCCCCGCGCCTCGTGACCATCTCGTGACATCGCGCGCGCATCATTGCCCGAAAGTCCCATGCCGGCGCCGCGCCCGGAAGAAGGGCCGGTTCGCCTTCGTATACGTAATAAGAGTAAGAGGTGAGACCCCACGATGAGCGCGATAGGTCAGAAAGAGACGAGCCGGGGGTATGGGAGTGGGGAGGCAATGATGCAGGGACTGCAGACCGTCGGCGACTACCTGAGCGCGGCCCGCGACGACCGCCGGCTGGCCCGGACCACCCACCACTACATTGCCGATATGATCGACTACTTCGGCAAGGAGGCGGTCTTCCAGGGCATCTACGGCATGGACCGTCAGCTCGACGACATCGTGGCGTACTTCAAGGCCTACGCCATGAGTATGGAGCGGCGCATGCTGCTGCTGGTGGGCCCGCAAGGCTCAGGCAAGTCCATGACCGTGGACAAGCTGAAGCGCAGGCTGGAGGAGTACTCCCGCACGCGGGACGGGGTCCTGCACGCCGTGGACGGCTGTCCCTTCCACCAGCATCCCTTCGACCTGATCCCCCGCGATCAACTGGAGCGCGAGGGCTTCTACTGGCATGAGGAGGCGGTCCCGTGCCCCCTCTGCGAGCGCCTGATAGATCAGCACGGGAGCTGGGCGCACGTCCCGGTGCACCGCATCTCCGTCTCCGCCCGCGACAAGGTGGGGGTGGCCAAGCACACGCCCACCGACCTCCGCCGCGAAGACATCACCAACTTCGTGGGCAACATCAACTTCGCCCTGCTCAAGCAGCGGGGGTCCACCTACGATCCGCAGGCGTACGACTTCGAGGGCAAGATCATCTGGGCCAACCGCGGCATCCTGGACTGGACGGAGGTCTTCAAGAGCCGGCGCCAGTTGCTGTCGCTGCTGCTGGAGCTGATCCAGTCCAAGCGCATTGACCTGGCCAACTTCCCCACCGTGCACGCGGACTGCGTGGTCATCGGCCACAGCAACTACCCCGAGTACAATGTCTTCCTGGCCGAGGACATCATGGAGCCGCTGCGCGGCCGCATCCACAAGATTGACTTCCCCTACAACACCGACCTGGAGGGGGAGAAGCGGATCTACAAAGACCTGATCGCGCGGGCCCAACGGGTGCGCGGGGAAGCCAAGCACGTGCCGGAGGACGTGTACGAGCTGGCCGCCCGCTACGCCCTCAAGACGCGCGAAGAGTCGGGCGGCCTGCGCGGGTTGAGCCCGCGCTTCTTCGAGGATGCCTTCTCTTACGCTTACACCGCGGCGACTTCGTGCATCGACCTGGAGGTCATCGCCCGGGCCATCGAGCGGGCCTTCGAGCACCAGTCCATCAAGGACCTCAACGTGAAGGAGCTCCTCAAGACCTTCGAAGAGACCAAGGTGGACTTCATCAACCGCAAGGTGGACATGATCGTGGAGACGGTGGTGCCGGCCCGCTTCTACGACTACGGCCAGAACTACTACCTCAACTACCTGGACGCCGCGGCGCACAAGGTGACCGGGGAGCCTCTGCAGGAGGGGGAGGAGGAGCTGATCAACGAGATCGAGGGCATCATGGTGCAGAAGCGCCAGCTCAGCCGGCAGGGGCGGGCGGCCTTCGAGAACGTGCTGCTGGAGCGCAAGGACGAGCTGCGCCGGATGTCGTACCGCGACAACGACCACCTGCGCACGGCCATCAACGAGATCGTCTTCAACAAGATCAAGAACTGCCTGCGCCTGTACGACAAGAGCGAGGAGCTGGACGCGGAGAGCCGGGAGGTGCTCGACATCCTGTACCAGACCGCCACGGAGGAGCACGGCTACTGTCCCACCTGTGCGCGAGCGCTGTTCAAGGTGATCGGCCGGAGCTTCTAGGGGGGAGACATGGCGGCGGCCAGACGCGCCTACGACGGCATGCGTATCCGCCGGGGGCGGATCGCCCAGTCCAAGCACGACCATCTCCTGCGTGAGTACATCAAGAACAACCTCAACGATCTGATCCAGCAGAAAGAGCTGATCGTCGACGGACGGGTGAAGACGCAGATCGCCACGCTGGATCTGCCCACGCTGAAGTACGGGGAGGAGGTCCCCGTCCTGGCCCAGGGGCAGGGCGGCCAGGGCGGCGGGAAGGGGGCCGGCAAGGGCGGCCAGGACGCCGGCGGCGAGATGCAGATGCTGGGCGGCATCCTGGGCGGCGATCACCACGGCCGCGAGCTGCGCGTGGAGCTGGACTTCGACGAGTTCGTGCGGCTGGCCCAGGAGGTGCTCATCGGCCAGATGGAGCTCCCCGCCTTCCACGAGCCGGTGGGTCAAGGCGAGGTGGAGAGCGAGGACATCGCCGAGCTGGACGACCTGGACCGCATCGGCCTGCGGGCGGACCTGAACCTGGAGGAGACCATGCTGCACTCCCTCCGCCGCAACGCGCGGGAGCGGGGCGTGCTGGACTTCGACGTGGACATCCAGCAGGACGCCTGGTACTTCGTGGAGGACCCCTCCAGCTTCGAGAACCATCGCTCGGTGGAGATCTACGTCCTGGACATCTCGGGCTCCATGCGCGGGGAATACCTGTCGCTGGTGCGGAAGACCATCTTCGTCCTCTGGTACTACCTGGAGCAGCGCTACCCCACCAACCTGCGCAAGTACGTGGTCTTCCAGGATGTGGCGGAGGAGAAGTCGCGGGACGAGTTCTTCTCCGTGGAGTCCAGTGGCGGCACCCACATCTCCGCCGGTTTCGAGAAGGCCATGGAGCTGCTGGAGGGCGTCACCGAGTACGACAAGTTCCTGTTCCTGTTCACCGACGGCGAGACCAGCAGCAGCGACTTCGACCTGGCCAAGCGCCGGTACGAGGAGGCCCTGGAGCGCTTCGACCTGGTGTGCTACGGGCACGTGAACCCCGGCGGTCGCAGCGTGGGCGGGTTCAGCGAGCACGTCCAGGAGGCGGCCCGCCGGCATCCCAGCGCCACCTTCGCCAACCTGACGGATCTGGAGTCGGTCAAGGGCGCCATGGCGGAGTTTCTCAACTTCTTCAAGGAGCGAGCGGGGCGGCGGCCATGCAGGAGTATCAGAAGGTAATCGCCAGGCTGGAGCGGCTGGCCCGGGACCGGGGCCTCTCCTTTGACCCGGTCTTCTTCCGCCTCACCGACAGCGACGAGATCGCAGAAGTGGCCAGCATGGGCCTGCCCAACCGGTTCGTGCACTGGCTGTGGGGCGGGGCCTACAAGGAGCTGTCTATCCAGCAGGCCAAGGAGGTGTTCAGCATCCTGGAGCTGGTGCTGAACACCTCGCCGTCCTACGCCTTCCTGCGCCACACCAACACCTACCTGCAGAACGTGCTGGTGATCGCCCACGTCTACGGGCACGTGGACTTCTTTCGCAACAACCACTGGTACCGGAAGTCCAACAAGAACATGCTCAACGAGGCGGAGCTGCACGCCCGCATCATCCGTGCCTACGAGGCGAAGTACGGGCGGGAGAAGGTGGAGGAACTCCTGAACCAGATGCTCACCGTCGCCACCTCCGTCAATGCCTTCGAGCGCAATCCCGCCGAGCGCCACAAGCGCCTGATCTACTACCTGGAGGAGAAGTTCTGGGAGAGCCTCCGGCGCCGGCTCCAGGAGGCGCTGGGGCTGACCGATGCGGAGCTGGACCAGCTGGCCTTGACCGAGGACGTGATGGACCGCTTGCCCGCCGACGCCGCGGAGCTGGTGCTGAAGACCCACCTGCTGCGCATGATCCGGGAAGAGGCCGAGTACTTCGACATCATCCAGCGCACCCACATCATCAACGAGGGCTGGGCCACCTTCGTGGAGGCGGAGCTGCTGCGGGAGATCCTCAGCACCCGGGAGTGGGCCACCATCTCGGTGCAGCTCAGCAACCGGCCCGCCCCGTACACCATCGGCTACACCCTCTTCAAGCATATCCGGGACGCCCGGGGCTTCGACGAGGTGCTGCGCGTGCGCCGGGACTACGACGATATCCGGCTGGTGGACGCGGTGCTCACGGAGGAGATGGTCCAGCGGCTGGACCTGTTCGTGTACGATCCCAAGGAGAAGAGCAAGAGCTACGACCTGCATCAGGTCAAGGACATGCTCATCGCCCAGAAGCTGTACAAGGGCGAACCCCACATCGAGGTGGAGCCCGGCGACGGCGGCGAGCTGGTGCTCCGGCACCACGAAGAGGACAAGAAGCTGGACCCCAAACGGATCGAGCGGTTTCTCCGGGCCGTGCGCGGGCTGTGGGGGCCCAACGTGCGGCTGTGGGCCAACGGGAAGTGCTACCCGCAGCCGCCGGCCGCGTGACTCAGTGGATGGTGCGCTTGAAGTCCTCCGGCTTGACCTGCTCCAGGAACTTGCGGAACTCCTCGACTTCGTTCTCCGCGAAAGGCTTCTTCAGCGTGATGGCCTGCGCGGCTACCTTCTCGTCAATGTAGATGGGAGCCTCCACGCGCAGGGCCAGGGCGATGGCGTCGCTGGGCCGGGAGTCCACCACCAGGTTCTGCCCGTCGCGCGCCACGTGGATCTCCGCGTAGT
>JACQTN010000485.1 GCA_016210785.1 Armatimonadota bacterium | reverse complement strand
GGTGCCACGTAGGCGTTGGCCACCGTCGTACTGGTCCGCTCGTACTCCCGGAACTCGTTCATCACCTCGTGAGAGGCGCACACGTACCAGTCCCCGGCTGCCGCGGCCACCGCGGCGGCGCGGTCCTCGTTGGCCGGATTGGCGTAGCTGTGCAGGAAGCTGATGGCCCGCGATGCGATCCCCTGCGCGCGCAGTTGGTCGAGGATCTCACGCAGGTCGTCTTCGTTCAACGGCTGCTCGACGCTCCCGTCGGCCAGCACCCGCTCGCCGACCTCCAGCCGGAGCAACCTGGGGACCAGCGGCGCGGGTTTCAGCACTCGCACGTCGTAGCGGTGCGGCATCACCTGGCGGCGGATCTCCAGCACGTCCCGGAAGCCCCGCGTGGTGATGAGCGCGGTCTTCGCGCCCTTGCGCTCGATGATGGTGTTGGTCACCACGGTGCTGCCGTGGGCGATGTAGCCCACGGTGCCTGCGGGGCGCTGCGCCTCCGCCAGCAGCGTGTCCACGCCCTCCAGGCAGGCCGCCGCCCGGTCCTGGGGTGTGGTCCGCACTTTGGTAAACCGCCACTGCCCTTCCTGCTGATCCAGCATGGCAAAGTCGGTGAAGGTGCCGCCGATGTCGAATCCGACGAAGATGGCCATTGTGTTCCTCCTGCCGCGAATCTACCTCTCGAGGTTGCGCAGGCGCGTGTCGAGACGGTCCCGCACGGTGTCACCGGCCACGTTCAGGATCACCACGGCCACGGCGATGGCCAGGCCGGGGAAGATGGTCGTCCACGGAGCTTCCTGCATGTAGCGGCGTCCCTCTCCCAGCAGCATGCCCCAGCTCGGCACCTCCGGCGGCAGGCCGAGCCCCAGAAAGCTCAGGGAGGCCTCCGTGAGGAGCGCCCGGGCGAAAAAGTACGTTGCCTGCACCGTGACCGCCGGGATGCAGTTGGGCAGCAAATGGCGCCACACCACGCGGAGGTCCGTGGCGCCGGAGGCCACCGCGGCGGCCACGAAGTCCGTCTCCCGGTAGGCCAGCACGACGCTGCGGCTGACGCGGGCGATCTGCGGCGTGTAGACGATGGCGACCGCCAGGATCAGGTTGAAGACGCTCCGCCCCATGATGGCCAGGATGGCCAGCGCCAGCATGATGGCGGGGAAGGCCATCATCCCGTCCATGATGCGCATGACGATGTTGTCCAGGCGCCGGTAGTGCCCCGCGGTGACCCCGGCGATGAGCCCGGCGGTGGTGGCCAGGACCACCACGCCCGTGGAGACCAGCACCGAAGGCCGGGTCCCCAGGATGATCCGCGAGAGCAGATCCCGTCCGAGATGGTCCGTGCCCAGCGGGAACTCCGCATCCGGAGGGTGCAGCCGGTTTGGGGCGGAGATGGCGAACGGGTCGCGGGGCATGAGCGCCTGGGGCCAGACGAGCACCACCGCCAGGAATCCCAGCGCGGCCGCTCCGAGCGCCAGACGCGCGTAGGCCGCGGGTCGGCGGCGCGATCCGGCCATCATGGGGACGGCGGGGCCCGTGGCCAGCGCCGCGGCCACGCCGGCCGCACCGGCCTGTGGCCGCGCCCGCCCTGCATTGAGAGGGTCAGACCTGTTCAGTGGCCTCAACGATGACATCCTCACTCCACTGCCGGGCTGCGATGATGAGCGTCTCGTGACCTCCGCCGCGCGGCTGCTGGCGACCGGATCGACCGCCCGCCGCTGCCAGGGCCAGCGCGCGTTTACGCGTAGTGCACCCGGGGATCCAGGTAGACGTACGCCAGGTCCACCAGCAGGTTGATGAAGGCAAAGCACACCGCCACAAAGAGAATCGATCCCTGGATGACCGGGTAGTCTCTCCGCAATACCGAGTCGGTCACCAGCCGGCCGATGCCGGGCAGCCCAAAGATCACCTCGATGATCACCGCCGACGAGAACAGCGTGATCATCACGATCCCGGTCACCGTCACGACGGGCAGGAGCACGTTGCGCAGGGCGTGGCGGGTGAGCACGACGCGCTCCCGCAGCCCCTTGGAGCGCGCCGTGCGCACGTACTCTTGCAGCAGCACCTCCAGCATGGCGGAGCGCGTGACGCGCGCCAGCCAGGCGGCCTGGGTGATGCCCACCGAGACGCAGGGGAGGATGAGGGCGCGAAGCGTCTCCCACGGGTCCTGAGCCACCGGCACGTAGCCCGAGACGGGCGTCCACCGCAGGTACACCGAGAAGAGCAGGATCAGGTTGAGGGCCATCCAGAAGGAAGGCACCGACAACCCCAGCACCGAGCCCGCCATGATGAGACGGTCCGTGACCGCGGCACGCCGCGTCGCCGCCAGCACGCCCAGGGGAACGCCCAGCACCACGGCCAGCCCGGTGCCCAGCAGCGCCACCAGCAGACTGGGCTCCACCCGGCTCAGCACCATCCTGAGCACCGGCTCGCCGTGGTAGATAGAGCGCCCCAGGTCGCCGCGGACCAGTTGGGCGAACCAGAGCACGAGGCGGACCAGCAGCGGTCTATCCAGGCCCATCTCCCTGTGCAGTCTGGCGACGGACTCCTGGTCGGCCTGGTCGCCCAGCATCAACACCGCGGGGTCTCCCGGCGCCAGGAAGATGATGAGGAACGTGGCGATAGCCACCACCGCCAGTACGCCCAGCATGGATGCCAGGCGGCGGATGAGAAAGGTGCGCACGCGCGCGCCTCCCGCCAGGTGCCGGCGCGGTCAATCGCTGCGCCGGCGCCGCGTTCTGCTTACTGTCGCAGCCAGACGTTCCAGAGGAAGATCTCGGGCGTGTTCTTGAAGTTCCGCAAGACTCTAGAGGCGAAGCGCACTTCGAACGCGTCGGCCAGCCGGATGTGCAGCGCTTCCTTATAGAATGTGCACTGCATCTCCGCCAGGATGGTCCGGCGCTTGTCCAGGTCGTCCTCGGTGATCAAGCGGGTCTCCTGCTCGTACAGGTGCGGCATCTGCTCCCGCGTGGGCCGGGCGAAGATGTCGCTGGAGGCCCAGAAGGGCAGCAGGATCGGATCGTCCCGGAACGTGGCCTGGAGCGCGGACAACTCCCATCCAGTCGGCGCAAACCAGGCCTTGGTGTACGACCCGTAGTCCATGGCGGCGATCTCCACGTTCATGCCGATCTCCTTGAGCTGCCGGGTGACGGCCTCGGTGAAGACCAGGAGCTCGGCGCGGTCGCCGCTGGTGCGGAACCGGATCTTCTCACCTCTGTATCCCGCCTCCTGGAGCAGCTTCTTGGCCTTGGCGGGGCTGGCCTGGTTGTAGAACTCCTTGCAGGCGTCGGTCCACCAGAGCGTCTCCTTCCACATGTAGCCCGGGTCCAGCCGGTAGAGCGCGGGATCACCGTAGGAAACCTGCGCAACCTCCCTGACGTTGATGGCCGCCAGCACCGCCTGGCGGAGCTTCATCGCCCGATCCCTGGGCTCGGCGAAGACGCCGTTGCGGAGGTTGAAGTAGATGTGGTCGTACCAGGACGGCGCGCCCTTGACGAAGACCAGGTTGGGGTTCTGCTGCAGGCGCTTGAGGGCCGACACCGGGCCCTGGGAGAGGATGTGGATCTTCCCCACTTCCAGTTCCGCGGCGCGCACGGCCGGGTCGGGGATCACCAGGAACTCGATCACGTCCACGTACGGGACGCGGGCGCCTCCGTAGCCCACCGGCGCGTCGCTGCGAGGCTTGTAGCCCTCGTAGCGGGCCAGACGGATCGACTGGTCCTTCGTCCAGCTCACCAGCCGGAAGGGCCCGGTGCCGATGTTGTCGCCCCACTCCGTGATCCGCCGCGTACCGTACTTGTCGATGATCTCCTTGGGGACGATGTAGGCGCCCTGCCGGATGGTGGACAGTCCCTGCAGCAGCGCCACAGAGGGCTTGGTCAGCGTCACCTGGACGGTGTAGCGGTCCGCCGCCCGCAGCCAGCTCTCCGGGGTCCTGGTGTCGGCCACCAGCTTCACCAGGTTGCCCATGCGCCCGCCGACGGCGACCCACCGGTGCAGCGACGCCAGCACATCTTCGGACGTCATCTCCTTACCGTTGTGGAACGTGATGCCCTGGCGCAGCCTGAACGTATACACCCTGCGGTCGCGGCTGAGCGTGTAACCCTCGGCCAGCATGGGGATGATCTTCGTGCCGGCGTCGGTGGTAAAGAGCTGCTCGAAGATTTCCCAGGCCACCACGCGGTGGTCCTGGCCGGTAGTCAGGATGTGTGGGTCGATGCCCCCCGGGTCGGTGGGCAGACCGATCCGGATGACGCCGCCCCGCTTGGGCTGCTCCGCGGCGGGCGCTGTCAGAGCCGCCGGCGCGTAGCCCAGAAGCACCACCGCCAGAAGGGCCAGGACCGCATGGCCGGGCCGAGCGCGGTCAGTACGCATCACTCCCCCTCCTCTCCTCTTGTCCTCGCATTCACTGCTCGGTGCCGCGGTGCCAGGCAGCCGGTGCGCCGGGCAGTTCCCTGTGCATGCGACACCGTCTAGTCAAGCGCCGGCGTGCACTCCCAGAGCCGACACGCTCTAAGCCTTGGCCGGTGCCTGTTCCGGGATCTCCAGGTCAATAAGAGGCGCCCACTGCTGCGAGCCAAACACCGTGCGATCGCCAAAGTCGCCGGACGAGATCTCCCGGATCATCGTGAACTTGATCACGCGGGCAGCATCGTACTCGTAGATGGACAGGATGCGCTCCGGCGGCACGCGGTACAGCCGGGCCAGGGTCTCCTTATTGAAGATGCCGGACCGCCGGCCCTGCTCGTAGCACGCGTCGTCTTTGAAGAGCACGTCAAAGGTGATGAGGTACGGACCGGCGTTCTTGCTGAACAGGAAGTTCACCATGTCAATCAGCTTCATGCAGCACCCCTCCCATCGCGGGCGTGTGAGCGCGGTCAGACCCTGGAGTACTCGATCGGGAACAACCTCAGCAGGTCCCGCGCATCGGGAAGCTCCACGGTGTGCAGGACGCCGAAGCGGTAGACGGCACCGTTGTCATTGACCAGCGGCGAGAACGGGAAGGCGATGTGGGCGGTGCGCGTCTTCGCGCCTTCGTAGGCAAAACCGATCATGCGGGCTTCCAGCAACGCCGCCACATCGTGGGCGCGCTCCTGCGTGGGCGCCAGCACCTGCGCCAGGATGCCCACCTCGTGCGGGGTGACGTTGCGCACCGGCTCCATGGTTCCCAACACCGCATCCCGGCCGTAGATCTGCCAGTCCAGTTCGAAGTCCAGCTGGTCTGCCTCCAGCTCCTTCAGTTGCAGGGTGCACCCTTCGATGAAGGTGTCCAGCTGCTTGATCAGGAAGGGATCGCGGGTGGCGCCCAGCAGGTAGGAGCGGTATCCTCGCGGTTCCGCGCCCTCGAAGCGCAGGGTCGGTTTACCCCGCGGGTGGAACCGGGAGTTCCAGATGCGGGTGGCGCGCTCCCCGTACGGCTCCATCTGGACGGCGGAGAAGTCCTCGGTGCCCTCAGGCTCCTCCTGCAGATACGGGTGCTCCACCTCATACACCATGTGGCCGGCCACCGACCCCGGCGTCACCCGGCGAATGGGGTTGGGCGCCTCGATGATGAAGTCGTCCCGCCGCAGGATGCCCATGATCACGTCCCGGCCGGTGGGCGGCAGCGCGCACATGCAGGCGCACTCGATGATCTTGCCCATGTGCAGCGCCAGCGCCCGGTCGAAACCCTTCCACAGGCCGTAGCTGGCGAAGATGGCCGAATCACAGGAGCGGCCCGCCACGATCACCTCGGCGCCGTTGTCCAGGGCCTCGATGTACGGCTGGGTGCCCATCTGGGCCACCAGCGCGCAGCACCTGTCCACGGTGGCCGGGGTGAGGCGAGGTACGCCGGCGAACGACTTGACGCGCCGCTCCGCCAGGGCCTGCCGCAGCACGTTCTTGTCCTGGTCCGAGTAGATCACCGCCAGCTTGAAGTGGTGCCCGTCCTCGCGGGCGATCTCGTGGAGGATCTCCAGCGCCCAGAGCACGTGGGGTCGCGCGCCGGCGCAGCCAGCGCTGCCGATGAGCACCGGGATCTTGACGGCACGCGCCGCGCGGAGCAGCAGGCGCAGGTCCCGCTTCATGGCCTTGCGGGAGTGGTACATCGCCCCGGCACCCAGGTAGTAGGGGCCGCAGTCGGTGGACCCGGAGTCCGCGCCGATGACGTCCGGGCGCATGGCCATGGCGCGATTGAGGGAATCGGCGTTGATGCCGTAGCCGAGGGATCCCAGCGGGCTGATGACGCGGATCTCTTCCAGCGCTTTCATCGGAGGCTCTCCTTCGCCGTGGAAACTTGAGTCGTTGGTGTCGCAGCCGGGTCGTACCCGTAGTCTCGCCGCGCAGACTCCGAAGCGATGAGCCCCGACGCCAGGTCGCGCTCCACCAGCTCGCGCGGCCGCTGCCGGGGATCGCCGAGCCCGCCGCCACCGGGGGTCTCGCAACTGATCACGTCGCCGCAGTCCACCGGCAGGTTGGTGAACACCACCGGGAGCGCCTTCTCCTTCGGCGTGCCGGGGTTGAGGACGAAGCGGGCCTTGGGGGCCGGCATCCCGCCATGCACGCCGGGCGGCGCCACCACTTGGCGCATGGCGTAGGCCACCACCCGCGTCTCGTGGCCCCGGATCTCCAGGTCGCGCCGCATGCCCAGGCCGCCCCGGAACCGCCCGGCGCCGCCGGAGTCCTGCCGCAGTTCGTACCGCCGCACGATCACCGGCAGGTCCTGCTCGAAGGCTTCAATGGGAGGGTTCATGCTGCCGGCCGGCCAGCCCCGCACCGCATCGATGCCATCGGAGAACGTGGTGGCACCCAGGCCGCCGGCGATGCTCTCGTAGTTGGCGTAGGTCTTGCCGGTGCGGGGATCGATGCCGGTGAACGCCCAGCCCTGGAAGGCGCCCATGGCGGCGATGGCCCGCTCGGGGATCATCTGGCCGATGCAGGTAGCCGTGATGTCCGCCAGCACCTGGCAGGGCGTGGCCCGCTCCGCCACCGCGGCCGGGTGCACCGGGTTCACCGCCGAGCCGGGCGGGGCGACGTACGTGACCACCCGATTCACCCCGCCGTTCAGATGCATGCCGGGATCGAGCAGGCTGCGGATTACCGCGAAGCAGGTGGCGCGCAGGGCCTTCAACGGGATGTTGCGCGAGCTCTTCATCTGGGGCGGCACGTCGCTCCAGTCCAGGGTGAGCGTGCCGCCCTCCTTGATCATGACCAGGCCGAACCGTAGGGGCCCCGATCCCACGCCGTCGCCGTCCAGGTAATCCTCCGCCTCCCAGCGGCCGTCGGGGAGGGCGGCCAGCAGGCTGCGCATGCGCCGCTCGGAGTAGTCCAGCAACGCCGCGCTGTACGCCAGGAACCGCTCGGTGCCCATGGACTCCAGGATCTGCCCCAGCCTCCGCAGTCCCGCCCGGATCGAGGCGATGTGCGCCGCGACGTCGCCGCGCCGGTCCTGGGGTTCCCGGGAGTTGTGGCAGATGATCTCAAAGACCTCCGGGATCATCTCGCCGGCGTGGCACAGCCGCACCGGCGGGATCAGGACGCCTTCTTCAAAGATCGACTCGTTGTCAGCCGCCTGGCTGCACGCCACGCGCCCGCCCACATCGGCGTGGTGGCCCACGTTGGCCACGTACGCCACGATCCGGCCATGGTCGCCAAACAGCGGCGCCACGCAGCAATAGTCCGGCGTGTGGGTGGCGCCTCCGGAGTAGGGGTCGTTGGTGATGAAGATGTCGCCAGGCTGGATGGTCTCCTCGGGATACCGCCTGACGATCTCTTCCACCAGCCCTTCCATGGAACCCTGGTGCAGCGGGACGCCGGCGTTGGGCAGCGCGATCATCTCGCCATGCTGGTCGAAGACCGCCGCCGAGCAGTCGCCGCGCTCCTTGATGTTCAGGGAGTAGGCGCAGCGCTTGATGGCGGACCACGTTTCCTCGGCCACGCCGGCCAGATAGTTGCGAAACACTTCCAGCCGCGTGGGGTCGATCGCGATTTCAGGCACCGCTGGCGAGACTGTCTCTGGCACGGCCCTCACCTGTTCTGCCCGGTGCGCGATCCCACCTGATCTCGCGCCGGGGTGGAGTACTCGTAGTCGCGGCAGGCGGCCTCCGCGCTGATGCGTCCCTCCACCAGGTCACGGTGAACCTTCTCCCGCGGCCGCTCCTCGGGAGGCCCCAGCCCGCCGCCTCCGGGCGTCTGACAACTGAGGACGGCGCCGGTGGGCACCGGCAGGTTGGAGATCACCACCGGCAACTGCAGCTCTTCTGGCGCGTCGGGATTCAGGACGAAGCGTCCCTTGCTGCCGGGACGCCCGCCCATGATCCCCGGCGGGGGGATCACCTGCCGCATGGCGTAGCTGGTGAGCCGCACCTGCTCGCCGAAGATCTGGATGTCCCGCCGCATCCCCATGCCGCCCCGCAGCCGTCCCGCGCCCGCGGAGTCGGTGGCCAGCTCGTAGCGCCGGACCACCACCGGCATGTCCTGCTCCAGGGCTTCCACCGGAGGGTTCATGCTGCCCAGCGGCCAGCCCCGCACCGCATCCATGCCGTCGGCAAAGGTGGTGGCGCCCAGTGCGCCCGCCACGCTCTCGTAGTTGGCGAAGGGTTCCCCGGTCCTGGGATCGATCCCCTCGAATGCCCAGGCCTGAAAGCAACCGTTGGCGGCCATGGCCCGCTCGGGGACCATCTTCCCGATGCAGGCGGCTACCAGGTCCGCGAGCACCTGACAGGGCGTGGCGCGGTCGCCCACCGCGGCGGGAAATCTGGGGTTGATGAACCGCCCGGGCGGGGCCACGAACCGCACCGCCCGATGCACGCCGCCGTCGGCGGAAAGCCCGGGGTCCAGCAGACCCCGCAGCACGGAAAAACAGGTGGCGGTGAGCGAGTTGAGCGGCACGTTCCTGCCGCTCTTGAACTGCGGCGGCGCATGGGACCAGTCGAAGGTCAGAGTGTCGCCCTGCTTGCGCAGGATCAGCCTCAGAGGGATTGGGGGCCCGCCGGCACCATCGCCGTCGAGCCAGTCCTCGGCGGACCATTCGCCGTCGGGCAGGCCGCGCAGCAGGTCCCGCATGCGCTGCTCCGATGTGTGCAGCAGCGCTGCGGTGTAGCGGTGCCAGCGCGCCATGCCCAGGTTCTCCACGATCTCCTCCAGCCGGCGGATCCCCACCTGGTTGGCCATGATCTGAGCGCGGATGTCGCCGTTGCGCTGAAAGGGGGTCCGCGAGTTGCGGCTGATGATGGCGATCACCTCGGGGATCACCCGGCCACTCCGGCACAGGCGCACGGGCGGGACCAGCAGCCCCTCTTCGAAGATGGACTCGCTGTCCGCGGCGATGGAGCAGGCCACGCGGCCGCCCACATCGGCGTGGTGGCCCAGATTGGCGACAAACCCCGCCAGTTCTTCGGAGGAGTGGAAGGCGGGTGCCACCACGCAGTAGTCCGGGGTGTGCGTGCCGCCGTGGTAGGGATCGTTGGTGATGAACATGTCTTTGCGGCACATGCTGGATGCGGGATGCCGTTTGAGGAGTTCATGCACCAGCGCCTCCAGCGAGCCCTGGTGCAGAGGCACTGCGCTGAGGGGCAAGGCCAGCATCTCACCCCGGGCGTCGAAGAGCGCGCTGGAGCAGTCGCCCCGTTCCTTGATGGTCAGAGAATACGCCGTTCGCCTGAGGGTGGCCCAGACCTCCTCCGCGATCCCCGCCAGGTAATGCCGGAGAACCTCTAACTTGATGGGGTCAACCGTCCAGTTCACGAACAGTACATCTCCCTGGCGGTCCAAAGGCCGTGGCGGTGGTAGTCTGGACGGATGGTGAAGACCAGATTGTATGTAATCTTGGCCTGAGAACCGGCTACTAGACGTTTGTTCCCCGGACTTGACCTGGTGGACAGCTTCTGCTATTTTGACAATAGTATGCGAGACTCGTAGAAAGTTGTCAAGCACTATCGCCAATTTTGGATTCCTGGCAGTACAGAAATCCACCACGGGAAATTTCTCCAGGCCGATTTCTGGCCAGGCATTGTATAGCCGACTCTGCCCAGGCAGAGCATATTGTATGTAATCTGGCCGGCAGGGCACCGAGATGGAGCGGACAGTGGAAACCAGCCGGGATCGGGCGATCGTACAGATCAGGGACATGATTCTCACCGGCCACCTCAAACCGAACCAGCGCGTGGTGGAAAACGAGCTGGCCGGCCGGCTTGGCCTGAGCCGCACTCCTATCCGGGAGGCATTCCGGGAACTGGTGCAGATCGGCCTCCTGGTCAGCGAGCCGTACAAGGGGGTGCGGGTCGCCGATCTAGACCTGCCTGCCATTCAGCAGGCCTATGAGGTTCGCACAGTCCTCGAGACCTATGCCGCGGAACTGGCGGCGCAGCGTATTACCGATCCCGAGATTGAGTACCTCACCCAGCTCAACGAGCAGATGCGACGGCGCAATCAGGGCGTCGGCCAGTTTGCCGCCCTCAACGACCAGTTCCACGAGGTTCTGAATCAGGCCACGCGCAATCAGGTGCTCCTGGAGATCATCGCCAACCTGCGTTCCCGCGTCCGGGGCTTCCGGGTGGTCTTCCACTATCACCCCGTGCTCATCGAATCATCGGTCCGGGAGCACGATGACATCATCGCGGCCCTGGCCGATCGCGCGCCGCAGCGAGCGCGAGAGGCCATGAGCCGCCACATCAAGTCGCTGACCACCGAGCTGGTCGCCCGGGGCGCCTGACCACCGCGCGGCCGAAGACCCAAGGGGAGAATCCCTGATGGCCGTCCGGCCGCCTGCAGCGCTGTGAGCCAGTGGGTGCAGTCCCGCGCCGGCGCGGGCCAGGCCCGGTACTGGTTGGGCCTGCACCCTGCGGTGCTCAGCGTCTCCACGTTCAACTTCACGCTGTTCCTGGCCTGGCAAATCTCCGTGCCGGTGGTCCCGCTGCTGGCGCTCTCGTTGAACGCCAGCCCCTTCGCGGTGGGCATGGTCGTGGGATCTAAGGCGATCCTGCCCATGCTGCTGGCCGTGCCTACGGGCCGGCTGGCCGACAGGCTCCCGGCGCGTGGCCTGCAGGTCAGCGCGGCTCTGACCATGCTGGCGGCCACCGCGCTGATGTGGAAAGCGGGCTCCGTCCTGGCCATGATGGTCGGGCAGGCCCTGATCGGCCTGTCGGTGACCGTGGCGTCGGTGGCGGGACAGGCCTTCATTGCGCTGGCCACCGATCGGCGCGAGCGGGATGCCATGTATGGCCGCTACACTTTCATTATCGCGCTGGATAACGTCCTGGGCCCGGCGTTGGGCGGGCTGCTGGCCGGGTGGGGCGGACCCCGGGCCGGCATGCTGGTGGCGTCGGGGTTTGCCCTGGCCAGCCTGCCGCTGGCCATGTGGCTGCCTGGGGAGCGGGGCGCCGTGGCCCAGCGGCGGCCGGCCCAGGGGCGGTCTTCCCTGGAGCTGCTCCGGACCCCAGTGGTGCTGTTCAGCCTGGTCGCCGGCTTCCTGTTTTTGTTCGGCTACAGCCTGCAGGCTTCGTACTATGTTGTGTATCTGAACCACGTGGGGTTTGATAGCCGCACCATCGGGCTGTTGCTGGCCGTCGGCGGCGCCGCCACCATTTCCATCCGCCCGCTGCTGGCGTGGGCCGCCGCACGCGTCGGCCGGCCGCGTCTCTTGACCGTGATCTGCGTGACGCTGGGTGTCGGGTTGGGGCTGATCCCCATGGCTGCCGGAGTCGTGGTCGGGCAGGCCGGCCTGGCCATCGTGACCGGCCTGGCCTACGGGCTGTCACAGCCCCTCACCATTACCATGATCAGTCACGCCGCGCCGCCGGAGAGCCTGGGGCTGGCGTTCGGGTGGCGCCAGATCTTTCAGCGTGCCGCGGAACTGGTGGGCCCGTTGAGCATCGGGTTGGTGGTGATCGCCGCGGGGCTG
>JACQTN010000021.1 GCA_016210785.1 Armatimonadota bacterium | reverse complement strand
TCCCGTCCGAACGACGCGCCCGCGGCCGGATCCGCCGTCAGGTCGCCCGGCTCCACCGGCGTGAGATCCTCGGCCATCCGCCGGTAGGTCTCGCGCTGCTCCAGTGGCACCCTGGGATCGTCGGCGAACATCGCTCCATACGCCCGGTGCTGGAGCGCCTGCCACAGGAGCATGGTCGTCAGGAGCGACCACATCCCCGAGTGATAGTCCGTCGCGGGGTTGTACCCCGGATTCGCGTACCAGGGCCGCGGCCGGCCCGAGGCATCGGGGACCATCAGGACCTGCGGGTTCCCTTCACGCGCCTGTGCCGCATGCTCCGGGCAGGCGAGGACCTCGCGGGTCTGTCCTTCCACGCGGATGGGCACGGGCTGCAGTTCCCGGAACGCAAACCGCCGGCCGCAGAAGAAGCAGCAGCCCTGCACCGCGGGGTCCCCGGACCCCGCCGCGTGCTGCCCCATCGCTCCTGCCGGCGCTCCGGGAGCCTCCGGGCCCCACACCGGGGCGGCGGCACGCTCCGCGGCCAGACGGCCGCCCACGACCTGGGAGGCGCGCAGGATCACGCCCTCCACCGCATCAAAGGTGCGGCCGATCTCCATAAGGCGGCGGTAGCCGGCGCTCTGGATCTCGCGCGAGGAGACCTCGAAACGGTCGGCAATCTGCCGGCGCAGCGCCCGGGCCTCGGTGAGCTGGGAAAGGTCCTGCGGGGACAGCAGATCCTCGTCCAGGCGGCGCAGGTCCTGCCGGATGCCCTCGGCCTGCGCGGCCACGTCCTGCCTGAGCGCGGGGACCTTCGCCGCCTCCGCGCGCCGGCGCCACACCCACCACAGACCGACCACCGGCACGAGCGCCGCCAGGGCGATCCGGATGAGCAGGTCACGGGTCGCGCGGCTCCGCTCGGCCGCCGCCAGGCGGTCGCCGAGCAGCCGCGCGAAGGTCTCGATGCCGGCCCCGTATCCCTCCCGTGAGAAGACCGGCACCGCCTGCCGTGCCAGGCCGCGCACCTGCTGCGCACTCAGCGCGGTGGTGGAAGCCGCCAGGCTGCGCCGGGTGGCCACGATCAGCGGCGTGGCCCCCAGGGCGAGCTGGCGGTGCAGCAGACCGGCGTATCGGGGGACCGACTGGTCGAGCACCGGAAGGTCGGCCAGGACGACCACTTTCACCCGGTACTCCTGCGCGGCCCGCTCGATGCGCGCCGCGTCGCCGGACGGGAGGCGGCGCCCCATCACCGGATCGATGTACACGGGACCATCCCGCAGCGCGGAGAGGATGGCCTGGGTGACGGGCGAGGCAACCGCGTCGTCGGATGGTCCCGCAAGTGGCGCGCCGGCCGCGATCGGGATCCAGGCAAGACCGGCCGCGGCACAGAGAATGAGCAGACGCATCATGGGCCAATCCTCCCGGGGGTCCATTGTAGCAGGCCTCCCATCTTCTCACAAGTTCACAAGGTTGACGCACGGCGCCCCAGGATTTTCCGGCGGCGCGCGGAACTCTTTGGGGGCAGATGGGGACGGACATCTTCGACCTGGCCATCGTCAACGGCAGATTGCTCGACGGGACCGGCAACCCCTGGGTGCGCGGCGATCTCGGGGTGCGCGCGGACCGTGTGGCCTTCGTGGGCCCCGGCCCGCTGCCCGGCCCCGCGGCGCGGACGCTCGATGCCGCCGGCCGCGTCGTCTGCCCCGGCTTCATCGACACCCACAGCCACGCGGAGCTCGCCCTGCTCGACGACGCGCGCCTGATCCCCAAGATCAGCCAGGGCATCACCACCGAGGTCATCACCCAGGACGGCCTCTCGACCTTCCCCGTCGACGACACCACGCGTGCTCTCTTCCGCCAGCGGCTGGGCGGCCTGCTGGGCCCCTCCCAGATCCCGTGGCCGTGGAACACTGCCGCGGAGTACCTGCAGGCGCTGGAGGCCCGTGGCATCGCGCCCAACGTGGTGGCCCTGGCCCCGCACGGCATGATCCGGGCGCTGGTGCTGGGCATGGAAGCGCGGGCGCCCACGCCGGCCGAACTTGCGCAGATGGTCGGGCACCTGGAACGCTGCCTGGACGACGGTGCGAGAGGCATTTCCACCGGGCTCATCTATCCCCCGTGCGTCTACGCGGATGCGGACGAACTCGTGGCTCTCTGCGGCGTCGTGGCGCGGCGCGGGGGTCCGCTGGTTGTCCACATGCGCAACGAAAGCGACCTCCTGCTGGAGGCGGCGCGCGAGATGGTGGGGGTGGCGGAGCGCTCCGGCATCGCGCTGCACATCTCCCACATCAAGGCCGGGGGGCGGGACAACTGGGGGAAGTCGGAGACGCTGCTGGCGCTGCTGGATGAGGCACGCCGCCGGGGTCTGGATATCACCTGCGATCAGTACCCGTACTTGGCCGGGAGCACCATGCTCCACGCGGTCCTGCCGCCGTGGGCGCACGCCGGAGGCGCTGACGCGCTGCGGCGCCGCCTCTCGGACCCCTCCGAACGCGCCCGCATCGCCGCGGCGCTGGAGGCGGACGACCGGCACTGGGAAAACTGGGCGCGCCTGTGTGGCTGGGACCGCATCGTGGTCAGCGCGGTCGCCACCGAACGCAACCGTACCGCGGAGGGCCACAGCGCGGCCGAGATCGCCCGGGCGCGCGGCTGCTCACCGGCGGATGCGGTGTGCGACCTCCTGCTGGAGGAAAACCTGGGCGTCACCATGATCACCCACTACGGCGACGAGGCGGACCTGCGCCGGTTCATGCGATGGGAGGGACACATGGTGGGGACCGACGGCATCTTCGGTGGCCGTCCCCACCCCCGCCTGTACGGCACGTTCCCGAGGATCCTGGGCACGTACGTGCGTGAAGCGGGCGTGTTGTCTTTGCCCGACGCCGTGCGCCGCATGACAGCCATGCCCGCCGCGCGTTTCCGCCTCCACGACCGCGGCCTGCTGCGGCCAGGCATGGCGGCGGACGTGGTGGTGTTCGATCAGGACCGCATCGTCGACCGTGCCACGTACGAAAATCCGCATCACACCAGCGACGGCATCGCGTGGGTGCTCGTCAACGGCCGCGTGGTCTGGGAAGACGGCCGGCACACAGGCGCGCTGCCTGGAAAGGTGCTCCGCTCTCGGGAATAGATCGCGGCCTGCCACGCCCATGGCCGCGGCCCTGGCCGCAACACAGATCTCGCCGCTTCCCCACTTCACCTCGCGAGCGCCGCGCTCCGCTGGTGGCTAAACAAGGCTCCGCGATGGCCCCACGTCGCCTTCCGCAAAGCGCGCGAATCGAAATGCGCGGAGGTCCAGCGAAGGCTGGCCGTCCACGATCAATTCTGCCAGCAGTCTGCCTGCGATCGGCCCCATCGCGAATCCATGCCCGCTGAAGCCAGTGGCAAAGATGAACCCACGGGGGTAAGGCACCTCGCCCAACACCGGCAGCGCATCCGGTGTTGCATCGATGTACCCGGCCCAGGCGCGTTCGATCGTCAGTGCCTCCAAAGAGGGGAAAAGACGAAGGAACTCCGCGAAACCACGCCTGACCTTCCTCGGATTCGGCGACGGCTCGTACCCATCGTCGTAGGCAAATGGGCGGCTCCGGCGGCGCGACCATGGCACCAGCGCCGCCAG
>JACQTN010000482.1 GCA_016210785.1 Armatimonadota bacterium | reverse complement strand
GCTACAAGTACTGGAGCGAGATCATCTACAAGGATACCGGCTAGACGATCCGCATCCCCGCGGAGGGCGCGCTGGACTCCCGGGAGCGGCAGCTCGTCATCTCCTATCGCCGGCTCGGGTTCGTGAAGGTGAACATTCACCTGGGGGCGATGTCGGACGCCGTCCGCTCGGTCCATGTGAAGATGCGCTACCCGGGCTACCGGGGACCCAGCGCCGAGCAGTCCTTCGAGTTGACGAAGGAGAAGCCCACCGCGGGCTTCTTCACCTACACCGGGCAGAGCGGTGACCCCGGGTCGTACCGCTACCAGATCACCTACATGCTCGCCGACGGCCAGCGCATGGACGTCGCTGAGCAGGCGGGCCAGTCGGAGACCCTGACCATCCCGGATCCCTTCGAGCAGCGGGTGACGACGCGCTTCCTGGCTCAGGGCGATTTCACCGTCGTCCAGAAGATCATCGTGGACGCGCGCTACCGGGACGCGGCCAACGACTTCGCCGCCGACCATCACGCCGAGCTGGCCAGCAACGGCGAGAGCAGCGCCTGGACCTTCGGCCTGCGGGACCCCAACAGGCGCGACATCGAGTACGACGTGAAGATCATCAACAAGGACGGGTCCAGCGTGGAGCAGCGCGGCCTGCGGCGCCGGCTCGGGGAGACGATCCCGGTGGGCGTGGGCGCGGTGGACGCGCTGGAGGTCACGGTCGTCCCCGCCGTTGACTGGAACAAATACAAGCTGGTGCTGGTCTACCTGGAATACGCGGATCCCGCCAACAACATCCGGGAAGAAGCCAACTTCATCTTGCGCAAGGAGACGAGCGCGGACCAGCGGTGGAAGGTGCTGCTGCGGGACGGCCAGCGCCGGTCGTTCAGGCACCGCGTCCGCTACGTGGGCGTGAACAGCGCCGACAACAAGGAGACCACCTGGACCGAGACCACCGATCCCATCCTCGTGGTGGAGTGAGCACCGGGCCTTGGGCGTTGGGACGGCATCTTGCGCAGGACCGGTTTGGCCTGTGACCCGCCCGAAATGTGCGGAGACCCTCAATCCGTACATACGAGGCCCTTTGCACATTTCGGGTGGGTCAGTCCGAGCATCACCAGGTGCTGGATGGCCCACTGTCGCGGGCGGGAGGCGCGGGGCGCCATGAGTCCGGTGAGCGTGGTAGCACGATGCACCTCGAGCCGTGTGGCACGTGCCGGGGAAGGCCCTCCCCCCGTCGGACACCAAGTGAAGGGTGGAGTGGCGTAAAGTCACTCCACCCAACCTTCGGCTAGATCAAGGAGCGTGTGCCATGCCGGAGACCAAGAACGTCTTGAAGGTGGAAGCGCTTCCCACCGTGGTGGCGCCCCAGCGCCTGGCGGTCGGCATGTCGCTGGCCAGACTGGGGCAGATCGTCCAGTTGAAGGCCGACGAGAACGCCCCGCACTTCCTGCCAGCGCAGGAGCCCGCGCAGGACGGCCGGGGGTATCAGGCCACCGACCGGCGGCACTACTACCGGCCGCAGCTCCGCGTCGCCCAGCGGACGCTCGCGCCGGCGGGCCCGGACGTGCGCTTCCTGAAGGACGCGCAGGGGAAGGTGCGTCTCGAGTTCGAGCTGGAGGAGTCGCCGCCCGCGGGCATGCCGCAGGGCGCCGAGCCCTTCAACGTGCGGGTGAGTCAGGTCCGCCTGGAGTGGGTCGACCAGGGCCAGGCGCGCCAGCGCATCTTCGACCAGCCCACGCTCACCGCCGAGGACGACCCGCAGGACAGCAGCAAGCCCAACTTCTCTATCCGCGCCGGCGCCGACCTGGCCGCGGAGGAGGTAGAGCCCGTCTATCACGCCCTGAGCCGGACCGCCTCCCAGGCGAAGGTGGTGGCGACGCTCTCGTTTGGGTACTGGCTGGACGAGCAGGGCGGGGGTGGGGGCACCACGACGCCCACGGTGACGCGGCCGGCCGGCATCACCGGGGCCACGATCCTGCGCCGGATCGCGGCGCAGCCCGCGGTTTCCATCACCCCCACGGCCTCCACCCCGGCCGCCTCCGGGACGTCGTCCGCGCAGCCGGCCCGCGTCTCCGCGGCGTCGGGGATCAGCGCCGCGCGACTTTCCGGGCTGCACGCCGCCCGTCTTGCGGTGCTGCCGAACCTGACGGGGGTCCTCGACCGGGCGAAGGAGCGCGAGCGGCAGCCCAACTACCGTGCTGTGACGCTCACGCGCTCGGTGCCGTTCACCTTCGACGCGGCGCTGTCGCAGAACCGCCACGTCTACGCCGCGCTGCTGCCGACGCAGTCCCTCAGCGAGGTCTGGACGCAGCTCGAGTTCGGCTGGGTCCGCCGGGCGCCGTTCCCCAACACCGTCTACCGTCTGCCGGACGAGGTGCGTCTGGCCTACAACCCCGAGCTGGCAACGCCGCACATGATCCCGGTGCTGTACCGCGACGAGCAGGAGGAGACGCGTGTCCGCGTCACCCTCCGCGCGGTCCCCTGGCACGACCCGGACAAGCTGGTGAAGCTGCGCGATCACCTGCACCGCGCCGACGCCGGCGCCTGGGCCGTGCCCACCGTCGTGGTGGGCGGGTACGAAGAGGCGAAACTGAAACTCCTCGGCGCGTTCCCCGAGCACATCCGCGCGCTGGAGGGGACGGAGGTCCCGGTGGGTCTGGAGGGCGGGTTCGAGATCCGGCTCGACCTGACGCTGGAGTTCTACAAGTTCCTCTGCGAGCTGCTCGTAGGCACCGTGGGGCTCACCGGCGAGGTGACCGTCGCACGCGAGACGGCGGCGCCCGCGGAGGGCGCCCCGCCGGAGAAGCGGGTGAGCCATATCCCCATGCGCCTGAACCTGGACGACCTGGCCGCCCTGCCCGTGGAGGTCAAGGTAGACGCGGACGCGGTGAAGCCGACGCGCGTTCACCTGGTCAACCAGGCGCGGGCCGAGATGCGGATCGGCGGATGCGTGCCGCGGCTGGTCCAGTACGACGCCAACTCCGTCGTGCCGCTGGCGGTCTTCGAGGCGGCCGCCTCCACCGCGTTTCCCGCGACGTTGGGCGCGGACGCGGCGATGCCCGTGGACATCGCGCCGAAGGACGGGGACGAGGCGCAGCTGTGGAACGCGGTGCAGGTCGAGCTCACCGGCCAGGAGCTGGCCCGGCAGGCGAAGGAGACGCTGGACCGCATCCACGAAGTGGCGCCCGCGGGCGCGCTGGCGTGGAAGCTGAGCGTGGAGTGCCCCGTCTTTCTGCGCGACCCCGTTCCCCCTCAATTCCAGAACCTCTACCGGGTCGAGGTGCAGATCACGCGGGCCGGGTTCACGCCCCAGCAGGTGGTCCTGGGGAAGGGCCAGGCGACCGGGCAGGTGACGATGCAGCGAACGCTGCGCGAGATCGTCGGCGAGGACGCGGCGAACGTCGCCTCGTTCAACCACCGCGTGCGGAACGTCTACTTCGATCACCAGGGCCGGTGGGGCGAGGAGAAGCGCGGGGAGGGGACCAGCCTCTTCGTCTTCCCGAACCCGGTGGAGAATGATTGAGCGCGCCGCCCGCTCCACCACCGCGGCCGGCGCGGCGCTCGCCGCCGGCGTCGCGTATCTCGCGCGCACGCAGCACGCCGCGGGCTCGTGGACCGACTTCTGGCTTCCCGTCGGGACCTCCGACGCCTGGGTGACGGCGTACGTGGGGCTCGCCCTGCATGCCGCCCAGGCGTCCCCGTCGGCGGACGCGCAGACCAGGCTGGCGGCGCGGGACGCCGCCGCGCGCGCCGCGGAATGGCTTGCGGAGAACCACCAGCCGCACGGCGGGTGGGGATACAACGCGACCGTGCCGGCCGACGCGGACTCGACCGCGCACGCGCTCTCCCTGCTCGGCCGCCTGGGGCTCTCCGTCCCGGCCCCGGCCGTCGCGTTCCTGCGCGCGCACGAGATGCCGGGCGAGGGATTTAAGACGTACCGGTTCGGCGATCCGCGACACCAATGGACCCGTGCGTGCGCTGACGTCACCGCCGCGGCTCTGCGCGCGCTGCGCGACGTCGGTGAGCTGGACGAAGCGGGTCTGCGCGAGGCCTGGCTGGCGACCCTGGCCGCGGCCCAGGATGCGCGGGGCGCGTGGCATGGGTACTGGTGGGTGACCCCTCACTACGCCACCGGGCTCGCCGCCGAGGTGTGGGCCGCCGCGGGGCGGCCGTCGCTTCGCCGTCCCATCGACACCAGTCTGCCCGCCGCCTGCGCCTTCGACCTGGCGTGGGCGCTTCACCTGCGAGCCATCTGCGACGACGCCGCCGGTGCGCGCCGTGCGCGCCTCCGGCTGATCGACCTGCAGGAGCCGGACGGCGCGTGGCCCAGCGCCTCGATTCTGCGGGTGCCGCCCTCGCACCCCGCGGAGGGTGCCGGCCGCACGCTGCTGGCGCGGGACGCCCGAAGGCTGTTCGTCACCGCCACCGCGGTCCGGGTCCTGGCGCTGGGCGGGCGCGACATTCCTGCATCATCCGGGGCCGAGCGCGATGTCGTGGCGCCGCCGGCCGCGCGCGAGTCACCGTGCGCGGTGAGGGCCGCCCGGGATCCCGCCGCGCGCGCCGCGGTGGGCCGCCGTCTCGATGACCTGGTGGTGCAGGCCGCGCGGGCCGCTGGGATCGGCGGACGCGGGGCCGCCGGGGCGCTCGATCTCTTCCGCGCGCTCACACGGGAGAGCCTGGCCGCCCCGTCGCCCTGGCCCGCCGCGCAGCTTTCGTCCCTCGCCGGGGGCACGCCCATGGAGTTTTCCGTGGAGGCGGGTCCCGTGGCGCGGCCGGCCCTGCGCTACGCCGTGGAGGTGGGTGATCCGTTCCTCGCGCCGTACCCGCGCGCACAGTCGGCCGTCGAAGCGCTGGCCGCGGCCGCGAGAGGGCTCGGGTGCGGCGCGGCCTGGCGGCGCGTGCTGCCCGGCATCCGCGAGATCGTCGCTCCCGGACTGCCGGTGCCCGACGGCCTGCGCTTCTGGGTGTGGGGCGGCGTGGACCAGGTGGCCGCCGGCGACGACGCGCGATCCCGGCCGGTTCTCAAGATCTATCTCAACGTGCTGCACGGCGAGCTTGGAGACGGGCGCGGGCGGCTGGAGGCGGCGCTGAGGTCCGCGGCAATCCCGGTGCGTTCCGACCTCCGCACCATGCTCGATGCGCTGGACGCGGCGGGCTTTCCTCACGAGCTCGGCTTTGCGCTGCGTGGCGACGGCCGCGTCGCCTGCAAGGTCTATTACGAGATCGACGGCTGGCAGAGGTCGCTGGTGCGGGCGCTGCTGGCGGAGGCGGGGCTGCCGGCCGAGGCGGACGCGGTGTGCCCGGCGATCCCCGGGCTGTTGGAGGAATCGCTGGCGCGGAAGGAGCGCGCGGGCATCGCCCTGCGTCTGGACGCCGAGAGCGGGCGGGTGCGCGACCTGACCACCGCCGCGGCGTTTCTGCCCCCGCTCGTTCGCCACGCCGAGGTCCGCCGCCGCGTGGAGGCGTGGATCGCGAGCCAGGGATGGGACGCCGGGCCGTATCGGGCCTTGAGCGCCCTGCTGCTTCCGGCCTGGGAGGCCGGCCCGGTGGCTCGGGGCCGGCTGCACAGTCTGTTCACCCGGACGGTCTCGACAGAAGGTCGGTGGACCACGACTTATCTGCGCCCGTGCATGGACGCGCCCGGCGCGGTGGGTGGGAACGCGGACCGCGCCGCGGGCCCGCCGCACTCCGCCGCCGCGGCGACCGCGACGAGGGAGCACCGCACATCCCGAGCGAGGTGACCATCATGCCCAACGGGCCGATCACGGATCACTTCACGTGGGAGGAGGCCGCGTGCCGGTGCGGCCGGCATGCCGGCCTCGAGAACCCGCCGCACGAACTGCACGAGAACGTGCGCACGGCTGCGGAGATGATGGAGAAGGTGAGGGCAGCGCTCGGCGGACACCCGGTCTTCGTCACGTCCTGGTGGAGGTGCCCGGTCCACAACCAGGAAGTCGGCGGAGATGCGCAGTCGTTCCACCTCCTCGGCCGTGCCGTCGACCTCGTCAGCAAGTTCACGTCGCCGCCTGAGGCGCAGGCCGTGTGCCGGGATCTGCAAGAGGAGGGGATCGTTGGCGGTCTCGGCTCCTATGCGGGGTTCACGCACGTCGACACAGGACCGCGGAGGAACTGGCCTTGAACGGGCTCAGCCACTCCGCCCCAGGCTTCGTGGCGACACGATTTGGATCCGACCGCGGCCGCGGGCCTCCATCGATATCACGCCAGGTCGTGCTCCGCGGTGCCTGGTAAGACACTCTGAAGAGGGAGGGGATTCTATGGGGAAGCTTCGCTTGAACGGTAAGATCTTGCACATGCCAGGGAGATGGGGACCAGCTGTTCCCTGCGCAAGGGCCAGGGTGGAGATCGTCGACGTGGACGCTCCGGGCGCGGGGGACGACCGCATCTGGAGCGGCAACACGGACAACAACGGAAGCTTTGGGGGCGAGTCCAGCGAGTGGCAGGACGTCAAGACCATCAAGGTCAAGGAGACGATCCGCAACCCGCTTTGGCCCTACAACTCCTTCGACATCGAGGTGGAGAAGACCATCACCGACGTGAGCGACGTGCTGTCGCTGGTCGCGCATGTCGTCCAGGATACGGCCCAGGGCCGGAAGGAAACCACCCTGCCCTTTGCGTTTGTCAGTGACGCCACCCCGTCGCCGCCCGTGGTGGTGCCCTGGGGTCCGCCCCAGCCGCCCGTCGTCGGCAAGGTGAACGGCGAGGAATGCAGATCTGACGTCGAGATCCACACCAAGGTCGTCGCCGCGGTCGACGCCGGCCGCCGGCCCATCACGATGGAGATCTACGGGCCAAGCGTGGCGGTCTTCGAACCGCTCACGCGCACGCAGGCCCAGCTCAGGGAGTGGGTCCAGAGGAAACTGGGGATCTTTGGGCGCACCGATCTCATGGGCAATCGGGCTGTCGCGGAGATAAGCGTGGGACAGCTCCTGGCCATCGCGGTCATCATCCTCTGCATCGGTGCCGCTATCTTTACGGTGCTCGTGGGGCTGGCGATCCTGTACGCCATCTACAAGGGGTACACGCCCATCCGGGCGCAACAGCGCACGAACGCCACCACGGGCGAGACCTATCTCGAGGTGACGATGGGCGCGTGAAGACGAATGCCGGGACGAGCCGGCCCCCCGAGCGCACTCATGCGCTCGGGAGGCCGGCACCCGGCGGAGCGCGCGCCTCGGGTTACCCGTCATGAGGTATGTTCGGGATCACGGCCGACAGGATACGTTCAGGCGGGAGTTCGCTTCTGGGCGGCCGGTTCGATCATCTCATGGCGGAACCTGTCCTGACGTGGATGGACGCCGCGAGGAGGGCGCCGGACTGACCGGCGGCGCCGGCCTGACGGGAACGCTGAGCCTGACGGACAACGCGCGGAGATGACGTTGTCCCAGCCCGGTTCTCTCGAGAACATTCAAGCCGACATTCGGGGCGAGATCAGCGGCCAGGTCGCGGTCGGCAGTCACATCGTGCAGATCGGGTCGGTCCACGGCGGCGTCGTCAACATCGCCGCCGCAGACCAGTTGCCCGCCGTCCGTCCCCGTCCTGCTCCCGTGCTGCTGCGCCCGCGCGCGTTTCCCGGTCTGCTGGACCGGGAAGCGGAACTCCACACGGCGTCGTCCGCGATGGAGTCCGGGGGTCCGGTGGAGTTCCACGGCGGGGCGGGAATCGGGAAGACTGTTCTCCTGCGCCACCTGGCCCACCGTCCTCTCCCCGCCGGGTTTCCGGACGGCATCGTGTACCTCCACGTCCGGCGGCAGCCGGTGCCCGACCTGGTGCAGGCGCTGTTCGACGCGTTCTACGAGAGCGGCGCGCCGCTGAAACCCACCGATACGCAGAGCCGGCACGCCCTGCAGGACACGCGCGCGCTCATCCTCCTCGACGACGTGGAGGTGCCGAGGGAGGACGTCGAGGCGCTGATGGACGCGGTCCCCGCGTCGACCTTTCTCCTGGCCTCTCCCGAACGCCGGCTCTGGGGCGAGGTGCGCGCGGTGGCCATGCGCGGCCTGCCGCTGGAGGCCGCGCGCGCGCTGATGGAACGGGAGCTCGACCGGTCCCTGGCGGCGGACGAGATCCCCGCGGCCGAGGCGCTGTGGACTGCGCTGCAGGGGCATCCGCTGGGTCTCGTCCAGGCCGCCGCGGCGGCGCGGGCAGAGGGCCGATCTCTCGCGGCCGTTTCCGAAGCCGTCCGGCCGGGCTCGCCGGAGCAGGCGGTGCCCGCGATGGTCCTGGCGGGGCTCGGGGAGGCCGAGCTGCGCGTCGTGGCCGCGCTTGCCGCGGTCGGAGGCGGCCCGCTCCGGGCCGACCACCTGGGCGCGCTGACGGGCATCCCCAACATCGAGCCGGTCCTCGAAGGCCTCCTGGCCCGGCGCGTCGTGCAGGCGCACAGCCCCCGCTACAGCCTGACCGCGCCATTCCTGGAACTGGTGCGCCGGACGCAGGACCTCGATCCGTGGCGGGAACGCGCGCTGCGCCTGTTCGCGGATCTCGCGGAGCAGCACCGGACGGATGCGGCCGGTCTCCTGGAAGATTCCGACGCCGTCGCCGCCACGGTGGAGTGGGCGCTCGCCGCGGGCCGTCCGGGGGACGCGCTCCGGCTGGGGCGGGCGGTGGACACCGCGCTGGCGCTGGGGCTCCGCTGGGGGCTGTGGGGCCGGGTGCTGGAGTGGAGCGTCGAGGCGGCGCGGGCGTGCGGCGCCCTGTCCGGTGAAGCCTGGGCGCTCCATCAACTCGGCACCCGGGCCCTGTGTCTCGGCGATGCCGCCACGGCGCAGCCGGCGCTGGTCGAAGCGCTCAGGCTTCGAGAGGCGCTGGGTGATTCGATCGGAGCGGCGGTCACGCGTCACAATCTTGACATTCTGTGGGGAGCCCCGCCTCCTTCGCGCGGGTCAGACACGCCGCCGTCGCCGCCCGGGCCCACACCTCCGCCCCCTGTGCTTCTGGGAGTGCGGGCACTGGTGCTTCTCGCACTGCCGGTCCTGGTGGCCGGCGCGCTGGCCACCCGGCATCTCTGGCTGCGTCCGGCCGTGGGCCTCGTCCCGAGCCGCGTGGACTTCGGGGCGATCGAGATTGGAAGCGGCGGCGACCCGCGGACCGTGACGCTCACCAACACGGGATCCGCCGCGCTGACGATCCACGGCGTCACCCTCGCCGGCACGCATCCCGCGGATTTCACCGCCGTCACGGACGGCTGCTCCAGGACGACGGTCGCCCCGCGCGGCAGCTGCGCCGTCAGCTTCGCGTTCAGACCCACCGGCGCGGGCGGCCGCACCGCGACCCTCACCATCTCGAGCACCGCGCGGGACAGTCCCCACAGGATCGGCCTCAGCGGGGAGGGCACACCCATCCCACCGGCCGCGCTCCGCCTGGAGCCCGGTCTGGTGGACTTCGGTCCGCAGGAGACTGGCGCCGGCGGCGCTCCACGGACGCTCAGCGTCATCAACCGGGGCCCTGGCGCGGTGACGATCCTCCGCGTGAGCCTGGACGGCGCCCACGCCGGTGAGTTCGCCGCGGTCTCCGACCAGTGCTCGGGCGCGACGCTCGCCGCGGGGGCGACCTGCACCGTCGGGATACGGTTCCTGCCTCGAGACTCCGGCGATCGCCGGGCGGCCGTGAGCGTCACCAGCAGTGCGCGTGACAGCCCGGTGCGCGCCGACTTGAGAGGCGTGGCGACGCTGCCTCCGCCCAGGGCCGGCGTGAGTGCCGCGAGGCTCGACTTCGGATCCCACGACGTGAGGGCGGGCGGCGCCGCGCGGACGCTCACGGTCACCAACCTCGGCGCGAGCCCGCTGATCATGCG
>JACQTN010000496.1 GCA_016210785.1 Armatimonadota bacterium | reverse complement strand
CTCCGGACGGGGGCGACTCTTCGTCGCCCCCATGACCCCCACCCGCGATAGTGGGGACTCCAACATACTGGTGATGCTCGGACTCGGCAGAGTCGGTCCTGCGCATGTACGCAATGCGGATTTCCCAGATACGCACCTACCCCTCATTCCCACCGCGCCTGCTCGAACCGGACGACGTACTCCTGCGGGTGCGGGTCGTACCCCACCAGCCCCTTCTTGTGGATGCGCACGTTGTTGACGTGGGCGATGTAGATGAAGGGGCACTCCTCCAGCACGACGTCCACGGCCTGGTGGTAGAGCTTGGTCCGCTCCTCCGGATTGGAGACCATCCGGGACCGGTCGAGGATCTCATCCATCCCGGGGCGCTGCCACCCGTTCCAGCTCGTGGTGCCGGTGCGGTGGAACCAGTACACGGTGGAGTCGGTGTCGGGAGAGACGATGGAGATGTCTTCCAGGAGGGCCTGGAAGTCCTTGCGGATGAGCCAGCGCTGGTTGAAGGTGCCGATGTCCAGGCCGACGATCTTGATGCGGATGCCGATGTCGTTGAGCATGGAGGCGGCCAGTTCCGTCTCGCGGCGCAGCCACTCCTTGTCGGAGGTGATGACCTCCAGGTCGAGGCGGGAGATGCCGGCCCGCCGCATCAGTTCCCGGGCGCGGCCCAGGTCGCGCCGGCGCGGATAGCGGATGGGCACGGGGCGGTAGGCCATGTAGCCGGGCGGGATGGGGCTGTCGGTGACCAGTGCCTCGTCGAAGTAGATCTCTTTGACGATGGTCTCCCGGTCCAGGGCGTAGCTGATGGCCTGGCGGAGTTCCTTGGACTTCGCCGTGGGGAAGTCGGCGCTGATGTGGGGCGGGAACGTGAAGGCCATGTAATCCCAGTTCCAGCCGGGGATGCTGGTGTAGACCAGGTTGCCTCCCTTCCGGCCTGCCTTCACCTCCGGGACGTCCTTGGCGTCGGGGTGGCTCATGAAGTCGATCTCGCCGCGGATCAGGGAAGCCATGCGCACCGTGGCGTCGGGAATCACCCGGTAGACGATGCGCTCCAGGTGCGGCAGGCCGCGCTTCCAGTAGCGCGCGTTCTTCTTGAGCACCAGGCTGCTGCCCCGCGTCCAGGACTCCAGCTCGAAGGGGCCGGCGCCGACGGGTTCCCGGCCGTAGCGCTCCGGGCCCATCTGCTCGTGGGCCTTCTTGCACACCATCATGCCGCCGTATTCCATGGTCACCAGCGGGAAGGCGCCGAAGGGGATCTTGAGGCGCACCTCTACGGTGTACCTGTCTAGCGCGCGCACCCGCTGCACGGGGAAGAGGGCGGTGGCGAACTGGAAGGTCTTCTTCTCCAGGACGAAGTTCCAGGTGTAGTCCACGTCTTCGGCGGTGAACTCACCGAAGCCCTTATGCCATTGCACGCCCTGGCGGAGCTTGATGATCCAGGTCAGGGTGTCCTTCTGGCTCCAGGACTCGGCGAGCTCCGGCTCGACGCTGCGGGTTCTGGGGTTGACCCGCACCAGCTTGCCGTGGATGTTGTCGCCCACGATGGTCCCGATGATGTCGAGGCGATAGAAGGGGTTGAACTGGGGCGGCTCGGCGAAGAGCCCGACCGCCAGATCCTTCTTGCCGGTGGCTGCCGGTCCGGCCTGGGCGGGGCTGAAGTAGGGGCTGGTGACCAGGCCGCCGGCCGCGGTGGCGGCCGCTGTCCCCGCGGCGGTCCTGAGGAAGTCACGCCGCGTCACCCGTACTGCACGCTGCTGGCGCGTCTGCTGTGCCATGCTGGCTCCGCCTCCCTTCCCCTGGTTGTGAGCCAGATGCTCCCCCGGCCGCGCCGCGTGGATTTCCGCGGGCGGGGCACGTCGTCGAGCGTGTCCGCGACCTGTGGGACCGGTGGGATCGGGCGCGATCCGCGTCCGCCCGCATACCGCTATTCGCCCCGTTGCGGGGGGTGCTCCTGCCTCGCCCGCGTGGAGCAGAGCCCTGACCTGCCTGCGGGCCCGGGCGCGGCCCCGCGGGATGCGGCGACGGCGGGACGCACTTCGGGCGGGATGGCGCAGGCGGGCATACGGAGGTGCGCGGGGCCGGGCGCGTGCAGGGACTACCCTGGCCCGGTCATAAATCTAGTGTAGCGGCCATCACGCGCTGCCGAGGGTTGATGGATGCGCCGGGGAAGACGCCTGCTGGCAATCGCCTGCCTGTTTCTGCTGGTCCTCCCGGGGCTTCGGGAGGCCGGCCAGGGGGCGCCCGCGCCGCGCGTCCACAGGGCGGTGCTGGACAACGGCCTCACCGTGGTGGTAGCCGAGAACCGCGCCGCGGAGATCGTCTCTCTTCAAGTGTGGGTGCGGGCGGGGTCCAAGGACGAGACGCCGGAGACCAGCGGCGCCGCCCACTTCCTGGAGCATATGCTGTTCAAGGGCACGCGCCGGCGGAAGGTGGGGGAGATCGAGCGGGAGATTGAGAGCATCGGCGGGCGCGTCAACGCCGCCACCTCCCGGGACTTCACGTACTACTGGCTGGTCGCGGCCAGCCGGTTCTTCGACCGCGTGCTGGACCTCCAGGTGGACGCGGTGATGAACTCGACGCTGGACGCGCAGGAGGTGGAGCGCGAGCGGCGCGTCATCCTGGAGGAGATGAACCGGCGCGACGACAACCCGCCCGCCCTGCTCTTTGACCAGATGTTTGCCGTGCTGTACACCGTGCATCCCTACCGGCATCGCGTGCTCGGCACGCGGGAGAGCGTCACGGGCATGGGCCGCGACGCGCTGGCCGGCTTCTACCGCACCTACTACGTGCCGTCTAACATGGCCGTGGTCGTCGTGGGCGACGTGCGCGCGGAGGAGACGCTGGCCAGGGTTCGCCGCGCATACCAGAGCTTCCGCGGCCGGCCGCCGGCCAGGCCGCCGCGGCCGGCGGAGCCTCCCCTGCGGGGTGTTCGCCGCTCCGTGGAGGACGGCGACGTGCGGCAGGCCTACCTGCGACTGGCCTTCCCGGGGCCGGGCGTGCGCGATCCCGACACCTATGCCCTGGACGTGCTCGCCACGATCCTGGGCGAGGGGCGGGCGTCCCGGCTGTACCGGGCCCTGCGCGACCCCGGCATCGCCCACGAGGTGGACGCGTTCTACCTGACCCAAGAGGACTCCGGGCCCATCAGCGTGGGCGCGGTGGTGGATCCCGAGCAGGCGGCGCGCGCCGAGGCCGTCATCCTGGAGGAGATCCGGCGGATCCGCGCCGACGGCGTCACGGAGGATGAAGTCCGGCGGGCGAAGACGCTGCTGGAAGCGCAGGTCGCCCGCGGCACCCAGACCACCGACGGGATGGCGCGGGTGCTGGGTTACTATGCCGTGCTGGCCGACCTGGAGTTTGTCGACACGTACATGGAACGGATGCGGCGCGTCACGCCGGACGACGTGAAGCGCGTCGCCGCAAAGTACCTGACCCCGCAGGACCACGTGGTCGCCGTCCTGCGGCCTCGGGGAGGGCGGTAGCGTGGGCCGCGCGCGCCGTCCTGCCGCCGCCGCGGTGATCGTGGTGGGGCTCGCTCTTCTCGCCGCGCCGCTCAACGCGCAGGCGCCGCCCGCGGTGCACCGCGCGGTGCTGCCCAACGGGCTGGTGGTTCTGGCCCGCCAGATGCCGGGCGTGAACCTGGTGGCGGTGGAGGTGCTCGTGCGCGGCGGCCAACGCTACGAGACGCCGAAGACGACGGGGCTGGCCACCTTCGTGGCAGAGATGCTGCTGAAGGGCGCGGGCGCGCGCACGGCGCAGGACATCGCCCTGGGGATGGAGGCGGTGGGGGGAGAACTCACGGCCACCGCCGCGCCCGACTACATCGAGGTCACCGCGGTGGTCACGCCCGCTCACGCGGGTCTGGCGCTGGAGATGGTGGCGGACATCCTCCAGCGCGCCACCGTCGATCCCGCGGAGGTGGAGCGGCAGCGCCGGCTCATCCTGGCCCGCATCCGCGCCCAGGGGGACCGTCCCCTCGATCTGGTGTGGCAGCGTTTGCTGCGCGCCCTGTACCCGCACCATCCCTACGGCAGCCCGCTGGCCGGCACGCCTGAGGCGGTGGCGTCCTTCACGCGGCAGGATCTCCTCGACTACTACCGGACCTTCTTCGTCCCCAACAACATGGTGGTTTCCGTGGCCGGGGCGCTGCGCGCAGACGAGGCAGTGGCCCGCGTGAGCCGCGCGCTGGGAGAGATGCGGCCGGCGCGGCTGCCTGCGCGCGTGGGCTTGCTGCCGTCGGTGGAACGGGCGCTGGCGCCGCGCCCCACGGCGTTGCGGGAGCTGCGCGAGCCGCGTCAGACGCGGGCCGCCTGGCTCGCGATCGGCTTCCTGGCCCCCGGCGCGCACAGCGCCGACTATCCCCCGCTGAAGGTGCTCAACGCGGTGATGGGAGAGATGCAGAGCTCCCGCCTGTACGCGGAGATCCGGCAGAAGCAGGGGCTCGCCTACCAGGTTGGCTCGGTGATGCCGACGCGCGCCGGGCCCGGCTACCTGCTGGCCTACGCGGGAACGACGCCGGAACAGGCGGCACGCGTGCGGGACGACATGCTGAAGGTGGTGGCGGGACTGCGGGCCGGCCCGGTCCCGGCGGATGAGGTCGAGCGGGCGAAGGGGTACCTGATCGGCAACCACGCCATCGGCCACGAACGCATCCAGCGGCAGGCCTGGTACCCGGCCTGGTACGAGGCGCTGGGCCTGGGGTTCGCATACGACGCGCGTTACCCGGAGTTGATCGCGCGGGTCACCTCGGAAGACGTGCAGCGGGTGGCGCGGAAGTATCTGGACGTCCCCACCGTGGTGATCCTGGCGCCCGGCGCGCCGTAACGCGCCCGGCCGCCGCTAGCGTGCCGTGAGACCGGGAGTGTTGCGCACCACGATTCTGCGGGCGCTCATCGCGATTCTCATCGTCATGTCGGTGGCGCCCGGGCCGACGCAGGCCGTGCCCCCCGAGCCGTCCCCGCTGACCCTGTTTCCCCGCGGCACCCTCATCCTGTTCAGAGCGCGCGCCGACCTGGATGGGCGTCCCCCGCATGAGGTGATCCTGGTGGGGCAGGTGCCGGCGTTTCCGGGGGCGCCGCAAGACGTGCTGCACGGCGTCATCGCCGCGGTGGCGCCGGTCGGTGGCCCGGGCCGCGCCCCGGCGTGGACGCTGGTGTATCGGGAGCAACTCGCCGGGCGGGGATTCCTCCCACCGCTCATCGGGCCGCTCGCCGGCGGTGCGCAGTCCTCGCGGTCGAGGGTGGTCGTCTTTCCTTCGCTGGCCTGGCCCGGCCCGCGCCTGGCCTACGACGTGGTCGGATTCGACGGCCGGCGCGCCGTTGTGCTGCTGCGGCGGCAGGGCATCGCGGGTGCCGTGGTCCTGGTTGACCGGAAGGTTGTGGAGCGCGGCGCCGTCGGCGCGCTGGCGTGGACCATGGAGGACAGGCGTATGGTGCCGACCCCATTCCGCGGCACCCTGCCCGAGACGCTGCCCAGGGCGTACTGGCGGTACGCCGCGCGGCGGGGAGTAGTTGCCGCCGATCGGCGTGTGCGCGTGGCAGTGGGGCAGATCCTGTACCTGGTGCGGGAAGGGGGCGGCGGCATCCCCGTGATCGCCCCCGATCGGCGCCTGGACCTGGTGGAAGAGGGCTACCGCGCCCGAGAGCCGGGCACCTACACCATCACGATTCATCCCGTCTCCGGCGGCGGCTCCCCGTTTGTGCTCACGGTGGACGTCGCGGATCCCGGGGCTCAAGCGAGATGAAAGGAAGTGCCTCCGCGTTGGTCGAACCCCTATCACGATGGCCACGGTTCGCGGTCTGTCCACGCACGACAAGCGCTTTCTGGCGGGCATCGTCCACCAGGTGTGGCGCCACTGCCAGATCTTCGTGGCGGTGTGCGTGGAGCGCGGGCCAGAGGAGGCCTACTACGCCCTGGAGGAGCTGGCGGAATGGGCGGTCTCGCACCGCCGGCGGCTGTCGCCGCGCAGCGCGCACCGGCCGCACCTGGTCTCCGCCTCTGCGCTGCGCATCGGCCGGGTGCTGCTGGACGACATCGACACCTTCTGCCACGGCGTGGGCGACCTGCTGGCCCGCGTGCAGTACTCGCCGCTGGACCCGGACGAGGTGGAGGAGGAAGCGCTGAAGATCATCGAGGGCTTCATCACCTGGAGCGCCGACATGGCCACCCAGATGGGCGTGTCGCGGAATCTCCGTCCCGAGACCCTGTGGTTTGAGCGATGACCAATAGCTACTTTGCCGACTTCCTGGTCTACCGCGCGGACCGGGCCTACCGGGCGCTGCCCGCGGCGGGGAAGGCCGCGGCGCGCGCCGAGTTCGCCGCCGTCCTCTTCGATGCCCCGGGGGTCACCGTCCGCGGCTGCTACTCCATGGTGGGGTTGCGCCACGACGCCGACTTCACCCTGTGGCTGGTCGCGGAGTCGGTGGACCCGCTGCAGGATCTGGCGGCGCGGCTGCTGCGCACGCGCCTGGGGCAGTACCTGGAGACCACGCAGGTCTTCGTGGGCATGGCCAGGGGTGCCTCGCGGTACGTGGCGGATCACCTGCCCGCCTTCGTGCAAGGGAAACCGCCGCGGAAGTACCTGAGCCTGTATCCCTTCGTGAAGACCGCGGACTGGTATCTGCTGTCCTTTGAAGAGCGGCGGCGGCTGATGATCCAGCACGGCGATCTGGCCGAGCCCCACAGCACGCTGACCAACACCGTCTCCTCCTTCGGCATCAACGACGGCGAGTTCATCCTGGCTTTCGAGACCGACGACCTGCCCGATTTTGTCGCGATGGTGGAGCGCCTGCGTGCCGCGGAGGTGCGCAAGTACACCCTCAAGGACACGCCCATCCTGCTGGGCATCCGCAAGGACGTCGACGCGGTCCTTCAGGATCTCGGGTAACCCGATCCCTCCGGAGGAGGAGAGCCGATGCGTACGCTCCGCGCGCCGTGGCGCATGGTGCTGATGCTGGCCGCGCTGGTGTGGGCGTCGGGCGTGTCGCGTGCTGCCCCATCCCGGCCGCCCGGGAGCGGGCCGTCCGCGCCGCGGCCCGCGCCGGCGCGGGACTGCGCGGTCTCGCCCGGCTCATACGCCATGCCGTCCTCCATCGACGCCTCGCGGAAGTATCTCTTCTATCTGCACGGCAAGATTCTCGAAGACCAGGGGCGGAACGCCGTGAGCCGGGAGCACGGCGCCTACTGCTACGATGACATCATCAAGGCCCTGGCCGACCGCGGGTTTGTGGTGATCAGCGAGATCCGTCCCGCCAACACCACGCCGGAGTACGCTCAGAAGGTCGCCGGATACGTGCGCACCCTGCTGGAGGGCGGCGTGGCGCCGGAAAGCATCACCGTGGCCGGGTTTTCCAAGGGCGGGGCGCTGACGCTGAGGACGTCGGCCGTGCTGGGTCAGCCCAAAGTGAACTTCGTGGTCATGGCCGGGTGCGGCCACACCGGTCCCGATTCGGGGTACCGGCAGATCGTCGAGCAGGTCGCGCCGCGGCTCCGGGGGCGCATCCTCTCCATCTATGACGCCGCCGATCGAGAGGCCGGGCCGTGCCAGGACGCCTTTGCCCGCGCGCCGGGCCTGGAGCCCAGGGAGACCAAGTTCAGCACCGGCCTTGGCCACGGCCTGTTCTACCGGCCGCGGAGCGAGTGGCTCGATCCCGTCGTCGACTGGGCACAGGGACGCTGATCTCCGCGCCTCTGCCGGATGAACTTTCCGCCCGAGGTTCTCGTCACGGAGGTGCGTGCGGATCGAGGAGAAGGACCTGTCGGCGACGTAGCGGAACGTCAGATGGCCAGACCTTCAGGTGCGGGGACAGGGGAGGCGGGTGAATGAGCCGGGTGGTCCGGTACACCTACCGGGAATACCGGGATCTGCCGGAGTCCGAGACGAAGCGCTACGAGCTTCTCGAGGGCGAACTCGTCATGGTGCCATCGCCCGGGAAAGCCCACCAGGAAGCCGTCGGCAACGTGTTTGCATGTTTGCGGGCGTTCGTGAAAGAACGCGACCTGGGTGCAGTCTACGTGGCGCCGTTTGACGTCATCCTGTCCGAGCACACGGTGGTGCAGCCCGGTGTCATCTACGTGGTGAAGTCCAGGACGCACATCATCAAGTCTGAAGGAGTCCAGGGCTCTCCCGACCTGGTGGTTGAGGTGATCTCTCCGACGACCAGAGAGCGAGACCTGGTGACCAAGCGGCTGATCTACGGGCGGCACGGCGTCAAGGAGTACTGGTTGGTGCACCCTGATCAACGCATCGTCGAGGTCTTTCGGCTGTCCGGAACGGAGCTCGCCCCGATCGCCACCTACGCGGCGGCCGAGACGCTCGAATCCCCCCTGCTTCCCGGGCTGGCCCTTCCCGTTCGTGAGATTTTCTAGCCCGACGCCGGTCACCCAGGCGCAGGTCAAGAAGGTTGCCCCCCGGGGCGGCAAGGAATAACCATGTGAGGGACCTTACACGGTTCCCCCGGAAGGAGGGGCAAGAGATGCCCGACACGATCCGCCTGGTGGACTACTTCTACATCCAGATCAGCGACAAACCCGGCGAGGGCGCCGCGGTGCTGAACCATCTCAAGGACTCCGGCGTGCACCTGCTGGCCTTCCACGGGTTCCCCACGGGACGCCGCGCCCAACTGGACTTCGTGCCGTCCGATCCCGCGGCACTCCGGGCCGCGGCGCGCAAGGCCAGGTGGAAGCTGGTGGGGCCGAAGAAGGCGTTCCTCGTCCAGGGCGACGACCGGACCGGCGCGCTGGTGGACCACTTCGCGGCGCTGGCAGCGGCGAAGGTGAACATCACGGCCGTGGATGCCGTCGCCGCGGGAGGCTCCTACGGGGCCATCATCTGGGTCAAGCCGCGCGACGTGAGGAAGGCGGCGAAGGCGCTGGGCGCCGGATAGGGCGAGATGCCGCGCGGCGGGTCGGGCGGCCGCGCGTGCGCGCGAGATGGCCGGCCAGAACGCCGGACTATCGAGACGCCGGGGGGGTGATGCCCCTGAGTTGAGACGCCGCGTCCGGACGCAGAGAGCCTGGGACGGTGGGCGCCGTCAGGCTGCCGCGCGGCGCCGCACCACGTCGGCCAGCGTGGCCACGAAATCGGGGCTATCGTTCAGGGACGGCGCGCGCTCCAGCCGTACGCCCATGGCCCGCGCCATCTGCCGCAGGTTCACATCGATGTCGTACAGCACCTCCAGGTGGTCCGCCACGAACCCCACCGGGCAGAACACCACCGCCCGCCCGCCCTCTTCATACAGCGACCGCAACTTCTCCGTGATGTCCGGTCCCAGCCAGGGATCCGCGGTCCGGCCCGCGCTCTGGTAGGCGAACGACCAGGGCGTGACGCCCGCCCGCTGCGCCACGCCTTCACACGTCCGCTGCAGCTCGCGCGGGTAGGGATCGTTCCACTCCAGAATCTTCTGCGGCAGGCTGTGCGCGGTGAAGACCACGGGCACGTGTGGACGCTCATCCGACGGGAAGCGGCCGAGCGCCTCCCGCACCCGGGCAGCCAGCGCGTCCAGGTAGAGCGGGTTGTCGTGCCAGGTCTCCACGAATTCCATGGGGAACGGCGATCCCCACTCCTCCAGCGCCTTCCGTGCCGCGGCGATGTAGGCCGCGATGCTCATGCGCGAGTAATGCGGCGCCAGCGCCACGCCTATCGCGCGCTCCGGCCGATCGCCCACCATCTGCACCACCACGTCCGCGATGAAGGGCGGCGCGTGCCGCATGCCGACATAGACCCGGTAGGTCCCCGGCGTCTCCCGGTTGAGGGTCGCCTCCAGGCCCGCGGCCTGCCGCTGCGTGATCTCGAGGAGCGGCGAGCGGCCGCCGATGGCCTTGTAGCGTGCCAGGAGTTCTTCCAGGTGTTCAGGCGAGGGCTTCCGCCCGCCGCGGATGTGGGTGTAGTAGGCCTCCACGTCATCCAGCGTCGCTGGGGTGCCGTAGGCCATCAAGAGGATGCCGATCATTGTCGAGTGGGTCACCCTGCGCGTTGAGATCCGTTCGTGCCGGGCGTGTCGGAGCACGCCTCCCTGGTCCTCTGCTCGTGCACAAAGTCCACCAGCCGGCGCAGGTTGTCCACAGGCGTGTTGGGCAGCACGCCGTGGCCGAGGTTGAAGATGTGCCCGGGCCGGCCGCCCGCCTGATCCAGCACCTCTCGCGCCCGCCGCGCCACCACCTCAAAGGGCGCCAGCGCCGCCGCGGGATCCAGGTTTCCCTGGATCGCCACACCGCCGCCGACCACCGCCCACGCGTCGTCGAGGCGCACGCGCCAGTCCACGCCCATCACGTCGCCGCCCGCCTCGGCCATCAGCGGCAGCAGCGCGGGGTTTCCCGTGCCGAAGTGGATGATGGGGATGCGGAGCGGCCGCACCGCGGCGACGATGCGGGCCATGTGGGGCTGCACGTGATCCCGGTAGTCCATCGGGCTCAGGCACCCGACCCAGCTATCGAAGATCTGCACGGCCTGGCAGCCTGCCGCCGCCTGCGCCTGCACGTAGCGGATGGTGGCGTCCGCCAGCCGGTCCATCAGCGCCGCCCACACCTCCGGCGCCCCGTGCATCATGCCCTTGGCGTGCAGGAAGTCGCGCGACGGCCGGCCCTCTACCGCGTAGCCGGCCAGGGTGAAGGGCGCGCCCGCCAGCCCGATGAGCGGCACGGGCGACTCCCGCCGCACGATCCGCACCGCCTCCAGCAGCGGTGCGATGTGCTCTTCAGGCTCGAAGAGGCGGAGGGCCGCCGCGTCCGCGGCGGTGCGGATGGGGTGATGAATGACGGGGCCGACGTTCTCCTGGAGATCGAACGCGATCCCCATGCCGGGCAGGGGGAGGGTAATGTCGCCGAACAGGATCGCCGCGTCCACACCCAGCCGCGAAACGGGCAGCAGCGTGACCTCCGCGCACAGGTCCGGCTGGGCGACCACCTCTAGCAGCGTGTGGCGCTCTCGCAGCGCCCGGTACTCGGGCAGCGACCGGCCGGCCTGGCGCATGAACCACACCGGCGTGCGGTCCACCGGCTCGCGCCGGCAGGCGCGCAGGAAGCGGTCTACGCTCATGTGGCCCGGTCGGGGTTCCCGCGTCCGGCCAGGGGCGGTCCGCCCGCCGCCGCGGCGGCCGTGGGCGCGCGCGGCGTGAGGTCGGCCGGCGCGCCGTCGGGCCCCAGGCCCGTCACCACCTCGAATCCCATCTCCTCTCCCCGGCGCACGAAGTACTCGATGTCCTCGCTGCGCGTGCCGTCGCCCAGGCTGCACCGCTGGTGCGCGCCGTCGATGGCGATGATGAGCACTTCCGCCAGGCACGCGGGGACCAGGCCGTGCCCCAGCGTCAGGTCCACACGCCACTGGGCGCCGCCCGGCAGGCGGATCATGCCGCCCGGGACCACCTCCACGCCGGGCACCTCCGCCACCGACGGATGCACGTCGGGCGGCCGTCCCAGGTCGTAGATCAGGCACCCCGGCCTCACGTGCGCGGGGAAGATCACCGGCTCGCCCTGGCTCGTGGCGGTGAAGATGAGGTCGGCGCGCCGCGCGTCGGCCGCGTCGGTGGTGATCTCCAGGGTGACCCCGGGATAGCGCCGCGCCAGCAGCTCGCGCGAGCGCTCCAGGCGCTCCGGGTTGGTCCCCACCATGACGATGGTGCCGACCTTGTCGGCGATCATGCGGCAGATGCCAAAACCCACCACGCCGTTGGCGCCCACCACGGCGGCGGTGGCCCGGCGCGGGTCCACGCCGCGCTGCTCCAGCCGCCGGATGATCTGCGGCACCGCTACGCGGATGGTGCCCGCGGTGTAGCCGCCGCCGTTGGTGATGGCGATCTCGCTGCGCGCCTGCACGTCCTCGCCCTTGCGCCCCACCACGGACCAGTATGCACCCAGCCCCAGCACCGTAGCCCCCAGGTCGCGCGCCAGGCGCGCCGCCTGGATCGCCCGCCGGGTGGCCAGCTTCTGGTGCGATTTGATCTGCGTGGGCAGCATCGGCGTGCCGATGAGATAGACGCGGGCGCGGTGGCCGTCACGGGTGACCACCGGACGGATCTCGTCCACCTTCATGGGCCGGGCCATGCGCCCCAGCCACAGCAGGAACCGCTCGGGGATGATGCCGCGCTCAACGAGCGGTCGCATCCACGCGAAGCGGCGCGACTCCCACCAGCCGTTGATGGTGAGGGGATGGATCATGAAGGCGCAGGCGACCTCGTCGTCCAGACCGGTGATGGGCAGTCGCTCGCCCAGGCGCGGCTCCACGCTGTCCAGGATGCGGGCCAGGTGCTCCTTGTGGCGCCACAGCATCAGCGAGGCCAGGAGCACCCCAAACGCCAGCGCCGGGTCGTTCGCGCCCACGGCAACCAGCGTCGCGAGGAGCGCCAGGCCTCCCAGCACGGTCGCCAGCGACAGGTAGCCCCAACCGCGGCCGAACAGGCGCGGCACCACCAGCGCCGCCGCCCCCGCCAGCGTCGCGGCGGCCGCCGCGGCGGCCGCCGCGACGGTCGACAGGGCGCCGATCCACCACAGGGCGAGCAGCGTCCCTGCCGCGGGCGTGACGCTCATGGCGCGCGGGAAGTGGCGTTCGGTCGCGAAGAAGTACACGGAGTACGCGTGTCCGAGCACCGCGCCCGCGGCGGCGACCGGACCTGCCCACGGCGACGCCCACAGGGCGTGCGCCACCAGCACGGGGAGCAGCCCCTTGGCCAAATCCGCGGCCACCGCCGCCACCAGCGAGGGACCGGCCATCGCCACCAGCGTGCCCGCGCCCACGTTGTGGGGCGCGTACCGCCGCACGTCGATCCCGCGGCGCTCCCGCAACAGCCAGTACCCCAATGGGAGTGAGCCCCACAGGTAGGCGCCAATGAGCAAGAGTGTGTGCGTCGCGATGCCGGTGATCATCGTGCGCAGGTTGATGTCCGCCCTTCACAGGTGATGCCCGGCCATCGCGCGACCGGGCATCACCCATAATACGCCAAAATGCCCGATCGGGGGAGGGGGCAGACCCTGGGAACTTGACCTGGAAACCCGCCATGCGAACCGACGGCGCCGGTGACCCCCCTGAAATCTCTGAAAGGCGTCGGTCTACCGCGAAGGGGGTCTCCAGAGATTTCAGGGGGGTGAGCCGCATGGCAGCGAACCGTGGAGAGGGAAATCAGGGGAGGGAGAGGCATCGAAAGGGGCGCCGTGAGTGGGTGAGCGTGGTAGGGTGGGCGATGGTAAGCTTCGCCGGGCCGAAGGGAAACGCCCGGCTCCCGCCCAGGTGCAGCGGGTGCGCGTTCTGCACACCGTTGTTGGTCAGGGTACCTTGACCACTGGACGGTTCCTCCGTTCGCTCGCGGTGAGGGATGCGGGGAGGAGGCGCCTGGGCTACTTCTGGGGCCTGCCGGCCTCCTGGCGCCGCCGAATCACGTAGCAGCAGTAGGGCTCGCCGTTGACGATGTGGTGCGTCCGCTCCACCTCCGCCCCCAGGACCTCCGCAAACAGGTCCAGCTCGCACCGGCATGCCTGCTGGAACCTGCCGGCCACGAAGCGGATGGGGCAGTTGTGTTCGATGAGCAGGAAGGTCTCCGGGTCCACCTGCTTCCACTCCGCGACGTACCCTTCTTCGTCGCGGATCCTGGCCAGCTCGATGATCTTCTCGGAGAAGCCCTTGCCCTCCATGCGCTGCCGGTACGATTCCAGGTTGCGGTCCTTGCACAGGTCGAGGACGCGCGCCACCTGGTCCTCCCCGGCGAGGGTCTGCAGGCTGTCCAGGATGGCGACGGTGAACTGTTGATAGGTGCGGGGGAACAGGTCGTCCCCCTCGGGCGTGATGGCGTAGATGCGGCTGGGCCGGCCCTGTCCACGCCGCACGCCCTCCACGGCCACGTAGGCGTCCCGCTCCAGGGTGGCCAGATGCTGCCGCACGCCCATGGGCGTGATCCCCAGGGACTCGCTCAACTCGCGGACGGTCATCGGCCCGCGCTTTTTCAGCAATCCCAGGATCTCTTTGCGCGTGGAATGCATGTTGTACCTGGCACCCGCTGGTCAGATGCGCCAGGTACATTGTAACAAGCGGGCCCCGAGAATGTAAACAAACTGGTAGCCAAACTCCCCCGCGCCTAGCCCCGGGCAAACTCCACCAGGAACGCGGCCACCGACTTCTCGAAGCGCTTCATCCCCTCCACGGTCGCGTACTCGTTGGGGCTGTGCGGCCTGCCGCCGTGCCCCAGGCCGCCCATGGCAAACGGAAGCCGTAGTTCCCCGGTGAAGAGGTAAAACGGCGCGGAGCCGCCCAGGTGCGGCCAGATCTCCGGCTCCACTCCGAGCCGCCGGACGGCGCGGATGAGCGCCTGCACCACGGGCTGCCGGACGCTGGTCTTGGCCGGCGGATAGCCCTCGTTCACCCGCAGCTCGATGTCGGCGTACCCGTGGCGGTCCAGGTGCGCGCGCAGCGTCGCCACCACCGTCTCCGGCTCCATGTTGGGCACCATGCGCACGTCCATCTTGGCGCGGGCCTCATGCGGCAGCAGCGTCTTGGTGGCTGCGCCCACGTACCCCGAGACGAGGCCGTCGATGTTCAGGGTGGGATCATAGAGGTAGCGACGGAGCAGGTCCACGCCGCGCAGGTCGTACTTGAACCGCTTCACGTCATGGTCCTGCAGGATCGTCTGCTCGTCGAAGGTCCGGGCCAGCGCCGCCAGCAGCTCTTCATCATCCGCGCTCACGGGCGCGACGCCGTCGTAGAGGCCGTCGACCAGGATCCGCTCGTCCGGACCCACCATGGTGCGCAGCGCCTGCACCAGCCGCCAGGTGGGGCTGGAGATCCACACCGCGTTGCTGCCGTGGATGCCCCGCACCGTGGGGCCGCCCCAGTCGCCGCCGCGACAGGTCAGCTCGAAGAAGAGGATGCCCTTCACGCCCAGCCACATGACCGGCTTGCCCTGGGCGTTCTCCATGTAAAAAGGGAAGTAGGCGGCGTCGGCGCGCAGCCGGTCGCGATGCCGGGCCACGAACTGCGGGAGGTGGACGCTCCCCAGCTCCTCCTCACCCTCGATCATGAACTTGAGGTTGACCGGCAGCCGGCCCTCGACCTCCCGGAGGGTGTGGACGACGTTGAAGAAGCCGGCCAGCGGCCCCTTGGTGTTGTAGACGCCGCGCGCCACCATGGACGGGCCGTGTCCTTCCAGGGACACCACCTGGCCCTCGAAGGGCGGGGCCATCCACGTTTCGCCCTCCACCGGCTGCACGTCGTACATCCCGTAGACGAGCAGGGTGCGCGGCGCGCCCTGGTCGATCTCGCCGTAGACCACCGGCCAGCCGTCCGTGGGCACGATCTCGGCCCGCCCGCCGAGTTCCGTGATCCGGTCCGCCACCAGGCGCGCCATCTCCGGCATGCCGATCCCCTCCCCGCTGATGCTGGGCTGGCGGACGAAGCGGCGCGCCTGGTCCAGGTGGGCGTCGAAGTGGTCGTCGATGTGGGCGAGGATGCGTTCCATGGATGCGCCTCCCGTATCGAGATGGTCTCACGGCTACGGCACCAGCACCAGCGTGCCGAAGTGGTCGGCCCGCTCCGTGATCGCGTGTTCGGAGTGCACCATTCTTTTGGCGGCCCGGCGGAGAATCCTCTCACGCCCACGGCGCACATTTGACACCGGGCAGGGAACGGGAGATCATCCGCGAAGAAGCACGGCACCCGTGCGGGCGGAATGTCGTAGAGCGGGAAGTCATAGCGTGGAATGCGTGATGATCCGCGAGGGCACCATCGATGGCCGAAGCGGCACTGCAGACGATCCCACGGATTGACCCTGACGACCTCTACGCCGCGATGCAGCGCGGCGACCACATCCTGATCGTGGACGTGCGGAAGCCGGAGTCCTATCGGGAACGGCACATCGCCGGCGCGCGGCACATCCCCGGGCGCCAGTTGCTGGAGCGCCTGGACGAGTTGCCGCGCGAGAAGACCATGGTCTTCTACTGAACGTGAACGGCTGAAGCCTCGGCTGCCCGTGCGGCGGCCGCTCTGCGAGACCTGGGGTACGAGCGCGTCATGGCGCTGCGCGGTGGCCTGTTCGCGTGGGTGCAGCGCGGATACCCCACCGAAGGCGAGTCCGCCTGAGGCCGGCACACCTCCCGCGATCGCGATCGGGGTCCCCTGAACCCCTTGAAACATCCGGAGCGTCTGTCAGCGCTCCTCAAGCGACGCCGTTGGATGTTTCAGGGGGTTCACCAAGAAATCGCACACTGCGCGATTTGTTGGGGTGATCTAGGAGTTCCGGTCCCGCAACCTGAAATACAAGTCGGGATGCCTCACAGGGTCAGGGTGCCGCGGCGACGCGGGAGGGGTGGGGATGGACTACCGGGAGTCCCTGGACGAAATTCGCGCCATGGCCGGGCGGGCCCGCGACGGTGCCGCGGCGGCGGCCGCGGTGGTCGACTACCTGCACCAGCGGTTTCCCCACTACGACTGGGCAGGCATTTACTGGGTCGAGGGCCCGGATCTGGTGCTGGGGCCCTGGCGCGGGCCGGAGGCCACCGAGCACGTGCGCATCCCCATCGGCAAGGGCGTGTGCGGCGCCGCCGCCGCGTCGGGCCGGACCGAACTGGTCCCCGACGTGTCCCAAGACCCTCGCTACCTGCAGTGCTTCCTCTCCACCAGGTCGGAGGTCGTGGTGCCGATCATTCACGCGGGGCGCGTCCTGGGCGAGATCGACATCGACAGCTCCACCCTGAACGCTTTCACCGCGGATGATCAGTGGTTGCTGGAGGAGGTGGCCGCGCTGCTGGCACCGCGGTGCGCGGCGCGTGCGCACGGGGCACCGGCCCACGGCGGATAGCGGTGGGACGTGTCCGGCCGTCCCGCACCGATCCTCAGGCAGCCGCGGTGGTGGACGCGGTCGCGCGCGTGAGCCGCATCGTCTGGGGGACGCGGGTGCTGGACCTCAACTGTGGTGCCGGCCGTTACGCGCGGCTGCTGGCCCAGCGCACCGGCGCGGAGATCGTCGGGCTCGATCGCTCCCTGGCGGATCCGCCCCCGGCGAGCGGCAGGTCGCGAGCGCGCGTCCGGTGGGTGCTGGGCGGATGCGAGGCGCTGCCGTTTGCGCCGGGGGCCTTCGCGGCGTGCACCATGATCCTGGTGGTCCAGGATCTGCCCGACCTGGATCGTGTCCTGCGCGAGGTCTACCGCGTCCTTGCACCCAACGGCGGGCGGTTGACGATCCTGACCATGTCACAGGGCCAGGTGGCGCGTCTGCCGGTCCACCTCTTCCCGGGCGCCTTCGCGCTGGACCGGCCGAGGTGGCCAGCCCTGCCAGCGCTCAAGACGCGGGTGCGCCTGGCCGGCTTCCAGCAGGTGCGCCACCACCTGTGCACGGTGGGCGCGGAGGCTGTGCCGGCGGAGAGATTCCTGCGGTGGGCGCGGACGCGGCCACTGCCGGCCTACCGCGCCATGGATGAGGAGACGTTTCGGGAAAGGATGGTGAAGTTCCGGGACCGCCTGATGGCGCGCTTCCCCGACAGGGTGGTGCGCTGGCGGCGGGAGCACGCGATCGTCACCGGGATCAAGATGCGGGGGAGAGATTGACCATGTTCCTGACCGGCCTGCGATGTCTGCACTGCGGAGCGGAGTATCCGGCGGCGGACCTGCCCATGGGGTGTGAGCGCTGCCGGACTCCGCATTTTGCCAGCGCGCTCACGTGCACCTACGATTACGAGGCCATCCGCAAGGCCACCCGTGTGGAGACCCTGCAGGCGCGCCTGGGATGGCTCTGGCGCTACGCGGAGTTCCTGCCCGTGGATCCCGTGCACCGGGTCACCATGCGGGAGGGCGGCACGCCGCTGATGCCGTGCCCGCGGCTCGGCGCGACGCTGGGCGTGCGCGACCTCTACCTGAAGGACGAGACCCGCAACCCCACCTGGTCGTTCAAGGACCGCCTGTGCAGCGTGGCGATCTCCAAGGCCCGCGAGATGGGCGCGCCGGGCATCATCGCGTCCACCACGGGCAATCACGGCGCCTCCACCGCCGCCTACGCGGCGCGGGCCGGGCTGCCGTGCATCATCGTCACGCGCGCCGACGCCCCGCTGACCGTCCGCGTGCTGATGCAGTCGTACGGTGCCCGCGTGGTGGCGGTCCCCACCGATGAGGACCGGTGGAAGGTGGTGGGGGAGTGGGTGGCGCGGCACGGATGGTTCTCCACCACCAACGTGTCGGTGCCGCCGGTGGGCAGCACGCCCTTCGGCGTGGAAGGATACAAGACCATCGCCTACGAGATCATGCATCAGCTGGATTGGGAGACGCCCGACGTGGTCGTGGTCCCCGTCTCCGCCGGCGACGCGCTCTTCGGGATCTGGAAGGGGTTCACCGATCTGCGGCGGCTGGGGTGGATCGACGATCTGCCGACGATGATGGCGGTGGAACCTTTCCCCGCCTATGCCGTGGTCCTGGAGCGCGGCGCCGGCACGGGGACCGGCGAAGGCGGGGCACTGGTGACGGTGCCGGGGCGGCGCACGGTGGCCTTTAACGTGGGTACCCGCACGCCAACCTACCAGGGCCTGCTGGCCCTGCGCGAGTCGCGCGGCCGGGCCGTGGTGGTAGAGGATACCGAGACCATGGAGGCGCAACTCTCGCTGGCGTCCACGGAAGGGCTCTACGTGGAGGCGTCCTCGGCTGTGGCGCTGGCGGGCGTCAGGCAGCTCGTGGCTTCGGGCGCCGTCGCGCCCGAAGCCACGGTGGTGGCCGTCATGACTTCTTCCGGGCTGAAAGACCCCGAGGCGACGGCCGCCCGCCTGCCGCAGGTGCCGCTGATCGAGCCGACGGCCGCGGCCATGGAGGCCGCGCTGGCGAAGGCGTACGGCTTCCGGGTCTAGCGCATCGACTTGACCAGGCCCACCTTGTTCCCCTCCGGATCGGCGAAGACCGCGAACGTGACCATGCCGGGGATATCCGTGACCGGCACCACGGTCTTGCCGCCCATGCGCTCGATCCTTTTCAGGTAGGCCTGGGGGTCATCCACCTCGACATACACGGTGACCCAGGCCATTCCCCCCTGGCCCGCGCCCACCCCTCCGTTGATGCCCCGATCGCTGCCCGTCTTCACCAGGCCGTAGTTCATCGGGTTGTTGGCATCGATGGTCCAGCCGAGTCCGCGTAGAACTTCTGCAGCTTCGCGCCGTCTTTGCCCAGGATCTCGAAGTGCACCACTGGATTTGGCATCTCGCTCCTCCCCCGCGCTATGAGATTCGGTCCCGCCGCGACCCTGGCTATTCAGGCGGCACCGGGCGCCGGCCCTTCATTGTCCGGTGCGCGTCCCCGGTGCGCGTCTTCGCCAGACGTTCCTACGCGCCGCTGGGCGGCGGCGCATCGAACAGGCGCGGCTTGCCCAGCATCGCCCGCAGCGTGGCGATCTTCCCCAGGTGCCAGCCCTGGTG
>JACQTN010000472.1 GCA_016210785.1 Armatimonadota bacterium | reverse complement strand
CTGCTATCGGCCAAGGCGGCGGCCGGGCAGATCAAGGTGGTGCAGGAGTACGGCCTGGAGGCACCCCGCACGAGCGCCGTGGCCGGGCTGCTGCGCACGCTGGGCGTAGAGGGCAAGGCCCTCCTGCTGACCGCGGCGCGCGACGCCGTGGTGGAGCGGTCCGCGGCGAACCTGCCCGGGGTCAAGGCGCTGCCCGCGGCGAGTCTGAACGTGGCCGACCTGCTGCGACACGACGTGGTGGTGGCCACGCCCGGCGCGCTCGAGGCGATCGCGGAGGTGCTGGGCGAATGAGCGACTACCGCGCGGTGATCCGGCGCCCGGTCATCACCGAGAAGAGCATGCGGATGACCGAGCAGGGCAAGTACACCTTTGAGGTCGCGCCCGGTGCCAACAAGGTCATGATCAGGGAGGCGGTGGGCCGGCTCTTCAACGTGGACGTGGTGAGGGTGCACACCATCACGATCCCCGGCAAGATGAAACGGCGCGGACAGCACCGCTATCACACCGCCGGCCGGAAGAAGGCCATCGTGACGCTCGCGGCCGGGCAGAAGATCGACATCGAGGCATTGACCGCATAGGTTTCTCCTCTGTGCGAGGAGGCGATCACCGATGGGTGTCAGGAAGTTCAAGCCGACCACTCCCGGCCGCCGCTTCATGAGCGTCAGCACGTTCGACGAGCTCACCAAGCGCGCGCCGGAGAAATCGCTGGTCATTCCAATCAAGAGGCACGGCGGCCGGTCCAGCCAGCAGGGCAAGGTGTCGGTGCGTCACCGGGGCGGCGGGCACAAGCGCATGTACCGGATCGTGGACTTCCGCCGGGACAAGGACGGCGTCCCGGCCAGGGTCGCCACCATCGAGTACGACCCGAACCGGTCCTCCCGCATCGCCCTGCTGCACTACACGGACGGGGAGAAGCGGTACATCCTGGCGCCGATGGGTCTCGCGGTCGGCGATCGGGTGATGTCCGGCACCGACGCGGAGATCAAGCCGGGCAACGCGCTGCCGCTGCGCGGCATTCCGGTGGGCACCCTCGTCCACAACATCGAGCTCACCCCGGGGCGGGGCGGGCAGATGGTGCGGGCGGCCGGCACCGCGGCGCAGATCATGGCCAAGGAAGGGCAGCAGGCCCACATCCGGCTGCCCAGTAGCGAGATCCGCCTGGTCAACCTGGACTGCAAGGCGACCATCGGCCAGGTGGGCAACCTCGACCACGAGGCCATCAAGGTCGGCAAGGCGGGGCGCACCCGGTGGCTGGGCATCCGCTCCACCGTGCGCGGGGTGGCCATGGATCCCCGCAGCCACCCCCACGGCGGCGGCGAAGGGCGCTCGCCGGTGGGCATGCCGAGCCCGGTGAGCCCGTGGGGGCAGCCGGCGTCCGGGTACAAGACGCGGCGGGGACGCCGCCCCAGCGACCGGTTCATCGTGAAGCGGCGCGGCAAATGATTCCGCGCCGGGGCAAGTAGCGGGGCGCACGGACGGAGGAGTTGGGCATGGGACGCTCCAGGAAGAAGGGACCGTTCATCGAGGCGTACCTGCTGGACAAGATCCGCCGGATGAACGCGAAGAATGAGCGGCGCGTGATCAAGACCTGGTCCCGGCGCTCGACCATCGTGCCCGACATGGTGGGTCACACGGTGGCCGTGTACGACGGGCGCAAGCACGTGCCGGTCTACGTCACGGAGCAGATGGTGGGTCACAAGCTGGGAGAGTTCGCGCCAACCCGGACGTTCAAGGGCCACGGTCAGCGCACCGAGCGGAGTACGGCCCTGAAATAGGGCGGAGGGCCGAGGCATGGAAGCACAGGCGACCGGCAAGTACATCCGGATCTCCCCGCACAAGGTGCGGCGGGTGGTGGACCTCATCCGGGGGCGGGACATCCAGGAGGCGCTGGCCGTCCTGAAGTTCACGCCGAGCCCGGCCGCCCGTGCGGTGGAGAAGGTGGTCAAGTCCGCGGCGGCCAACGCGGAGCACAACTACGAGATGACCCGCGACGACCTGGTGGTGTCGCGGGCGACCGTGGACCGCGGGCCGTCCGTGCGCCGGGTGCAGTCCAGGGCGCGCGGGCGCGCCGACGTCATCCGGCGGCACAGCAGCCACATCACCGTGGTGGTGGGAGAGAAAAGCGGTGCCTAAGAATTCCTCTTACCCCTCTCCCATCGGGGGCGCCGGTGCGCCGTGAGTCCGGCGAGCGCGGCCCGACGGGGCGACTTGTGTACACGTTGAACGTGCCGGCGAGCGCGGTACGGCGATGCGCCTTATGCCGGGAGTGGAACGTGCAGGGTAGGGTGAGGGGCGGGTTGCACGGGATCACACGCTGGGAGGTGTGCTAGTGGGTCAGAAGGTCCATCCCATCGGGCTAAGACTCGGCATCGTCAGGGACTGGGAGTCCCGGTGGTTTGCCGGGAAGCAAATGGCCGACCTCATCCAGGAGGACCTCCACCTCCGCCGCCATATCAAGCAGAAGCTGACCCGCGCCGGCATCTCCCGCATCGAGATCGAACGCGCCGCCAACCACGTGCGCATCACCATCCACTCGGCGCGACCCGGCATCATCATCGGGAGGGGCGGCACCGGCATCGACGCCCTGAAGAAAGAGATCGAGGAGATGTGCGCGGGCAAGCAGGTGCAGATCAACGTGCAAGAGATCCGCCGGCCCGAGCTGGAGGCGCTGCTGGTGGCCGAGAACGTGGCCTCCCAGTTGGAGCGCCGGGTCGCCTACCGCCGGGCCATGAAGCAGGCGGTGCAGCGCACGCTGCGGGCGGGCGGCAAGGGCATCCGGATCGCCTGCAGCGGCCGGCTGGGCGGCGCGGAGATCGCCCGCTACGAGTGGTACCGGGAGGGCCGGGTGCCGCTCACGACCCTGCGCGCCGACATCGACTTCGGCGTCGCCGAGGCGCTGACCACCTACGGCCGCATCGGCGCCAAGGTGTGGGTCTACCGCGGCGATGTCCTGCCCGAGCCCAAGCACCGTCCGGCGGAGGCGCGGGGCCGGGGCGCGGCGTCGGACACCAGGGTGCTGCCGTCCAAGGAGCCGCGGGTGCTCGTGCGAAGGAGGCAGGAAGAGCATGCTGGCGCCCAAGAGGGTGAAGTATCGTAAGGTGCATCGCGGCCGGCGCAAGGGGCTGGCCTACGCGGGGTCGACCGTGGCGTTTGGAGAGTACGGGCTGCAGGCCATGGAGCCGCACTCGCTCTCTAGCGCCCAGATCGAGGCGGCGCGGCGCGCCATCACCCGCCACGTGAAGCGCGGCGGCAAGCTGTGGCTGCGCATCTTCCCGGACAGACCGGTCACCAAGAAGCCGGCGGAGACTCGCATGGGCGGCGGCAAGGGCGCCCCCGAGTCCTGGGAGGTGGTGGTGCGGCCCGGCCGCGTGCTGTTCGAGCTGTCGGGCGTGGGCGAGGAGCTGGCCCGAGAGGCCATGCGCCTGGCGTCCCACAAGCTGCCGGTGAAGACGCGCTTCCTCAAGCGGGCGGAAGTGGGCGGTGAGGTGTGATGAAGACCCAGGAGCTGCGGGAACTGACGCCGGACGAGCTGGCCCGCCGCATGGATCAGTTCTCCCAGGAGCTGTTCAACCTGCGGCTGCAGTCCACCCTGGGCAAAGACAAGAACGCGGCCCGGGTGTGCGAGGTCCGGCGCACCATCGCGCGCATCAAGACCGTGATGGCCGAGAAAGCAGAGAAGGGACTCCGATCATGAGCGAGGCGCGCCGCAAGCGAAAGACGCTGGTCGGCATCGTCCGCAGCGACAAGATGGAGAAGACCGTGGTCGTTCAGGTGGAGGCGCTCCGGCGCCATCCTCTGTACGAGAAGACCGTGCGCCACACCCGGACGTTCAAGGCCCACGACGAGCAGAACGCCAGTCGCGCGGGCGACCGGGTGCTGATCATGGAGACCCGTCCCCTGAGCAAGGACAAGCGGTGGCGGGTGGTGCAGGTGCTGGGGCACGAGGATCGCGCGGACGTGCTGGGCGTGGAGCCCGAGGCGATGGGCCAGCTCCCCAGGCCGCGGAAGGCCGCCGAGGCCCCCGAGGGTGCGGAGGAGGCCGGGGCGCCGTGATCCAGACCTACACGCGCCTGAAAGTGGCCGACAACACCGGGGCCAAGGAGGTTATGTGCATCCGGGTCCTGGGCGGGTCGAACCGCCGGTACGCCACCGTGGGCGACACCATCGTCGCCACGGTGAAAGACGCCATCCCCAACAGCCCGGTGAAGAAGGGCGAGGTGGTGCGGGCGGTCATCGTGCGCGTGCGCAAGGAACTGCGGCGTACCGACGGGTCGTACATCCGGTTCGACGACAACGCCGCGGTGCTGATCAACGAGCAGGGGAACCCGCGCGGCACCCGCATCTTCGGCCCCGTGGCGCGCGAGCTCCGCGACAAGCAGTTCATGAAGATCGTCTCGCTGGCGCCTGAGGTGGTCTGAGAAGGAAGGAGTGACTGGGGCGGATGGCAGTGGTCGTGGGCCGGCAGGCCCTGCACGTGAAGAAGGGTGACCTGGTGGAGGTCATCCACGGCAAACACCGGGGCAAGCGCGGCAAGGTGCTGCGCGTGCTGACCAAGCACGGCCGGATCCTGGTGGAGGGCGTCAACCTGGTCAAGCGCCACACGCGCCCCAACCAGAAGCTGCCCCAGGGCGGCATTGTGGAGAAAGAGGCCGCGGTGTACGGGGCCAAGGTCATGCTGGTCTGCCCGAGCTGCGGCAAGCCCACCCGGCTGGGACACGCGATCCAGGACGACGGCACCCGGGTCCGGGTGTGCAGGCGCTGCGGCAGCGCCCTGGATAAGAAGTAAGGCGGGAGGAGGGCACCATGCCCGCACGGCTGAGGGATCTGTACAGGAAGCAGGTGGTGCCGAAGATGCGGGAACGCTTCGGTTACAAGAACGTGATGCAGGTGCCGCGCCCTGAGAAGGTCGTGGTGAACATGCGCGTGGGCGAGGCGGTGTCCGACCCGCGCCAGATCGACAAGGCGGTGGAGGAGCTGAGCGTCGTCACCGGGCAGCGGCCGGTGATCGCGCGGGCCCGGAAGTCCATCGCCGCCTTCAAGCTGCGCACCGGCATGCCCATCGCCTGCAAGGTGACCCTGCGGGGCGATCGCCTCTACGACTTCCTGGACAAGCTGATGAACGTGGCGTTCCCGCGGGTGAAGGACTTCAAGGGAATTTCGGCGCGCTCGCTGGACGGCCGGGGCAACCTGAACATCGGCATCCGCGAGCAGCTGATCTTCCCGGAGGTCGAGTACGACAAGGTGGACCGCCTCCGGGGCATGGACATCACCGTCGTCACCACCGCCCGGACCGACGAGGAGGCCCGGGAGCTGCTGCGCCTGCTCGGGATGCCGTTCCGGGAGAACTAGCGGCAAGGTTGGGTGGAGTGTCTTTGCGCCACTCCACCCTTCTCCAAGT
>JACQTN010000480.1 GCA_016210785.1 Armatimonadota bacterium | reverse complement strand
GTCCAATCCTGCGCGGTTCAACTCGCGGCGCCGATACCGGCACATCGTGGGCAGCCGGCCCTGCGCATGACCTTTCCGAGACGGGCTCCTACCCCAGACGCGCTGGGGAAGAGTCGGAGCCGGCACGGCGACCGGCGGCGGCGTCGCACCCGCCGCCCTTCCTCCTCAGGCCGCCAGCGCCACGAGCGCCCCGGCGATCGCCTCGTTGTCCTCCACCGCGTTGTAGAAGTACGGCGAGATCCGGATCACCCCCGGGCGGGCGTCCACCACGATGCCCCGCGCGGCCAGAGCGCGCACCACGCGCGTCGGGTCTCCGAACGGCACCGTGACGATGCCGGCGTGGCGCACGGGATCTCCCAGGATGCGCGGGGACAGCCGGCGCGTCCGCAGCCGCTCCACCAGGTCAGCCAGCAGGAGCTGCTGCCGGGCGCGCAGCCGCTCCACCCCGATCTCCGCCACGATGTCGACGCCGGCCTGGCCGGCGTACACCGCCGCCAGCGCGGGCGTGCCGCCCTCGAAGCCCCGGGCGTCGGGCGCGTGCTCGAACTGGGTCACATCGAAGGCAAACTGATCGCGGTGAGCAAACCAGCCCACGTCCGCCGGCCGCAGGGTCCCGTGCAGCTCCCGGCGCACGTACAGCGCCGCGATCCCCGGACCGCCCAGCAGCCACTTCAGCCCGCCCGTCACCAGGAAGTCCACGCCGCTGGCCCGCACGTCCAGCGGGAGTTGCCCCACCGACTGATAGGCGTCCACCAGGAGATACGCGCCCCGCGCGTGGGCGATCCGCGCCAGCGTGGTGATGTCCTGGATGACGCCGCTGGTGAAGTACACGTGGGAGACCGCCACCAACTGTGTGCGTTCGTCGACCGCCCGCTCGAACGCTTCCGCCGGAACCGTCATGCGGTCGGGGGAGCGCAGCATCTCCACCTCGACGCCGCGGTCTCGCTTGGCCAGCCACTGGTACGCCGTGGTGGGAAACTCCAGGTCGGACAGCACGACGCGCGGCCGCGCCCGGTAATCGAAGCAGCTGGCCACCGCCGTCAGCGCCGCGGTGATGGAGGGGAAGAGCGCGATCTCCGCCGGCGAGGCGTGCAGGATCTCGGCCATGCGGGCGCGCAGGCGCCCCAGCTCCTCCCACCACGGCCCGAACCAGGCCGGTGCGCCCTCCTCCGCCCACAGCGCCAGGAAGCGGCTCACGGCGGCTCCCACCCGCGTGGACAGCGCGCCCAGCGAACAGGTGTTGAGATAGACCTTGCGCTCGAAGATGGGGAAGTCGACCCGGTACGCGGACCAGTCGGCCCGCGGGCGCGGTTCAGCGGTCGCCATGGACCCGGGTGCGGGCGGGGCTCAGGCGCGCCAGGCGCCGGCGGACCTCCTCCAGCGTCTCTTTCCGCTTGGGATACGCGAAGCGGACGTAGCGCGCCCCCATGGCCGGCTCGTGGTAGAAGCTGCTCCCCGGCACCGACGCGACACCGATCTCCTTGACCAGGTAGTGGGCGAAGGCCACGTCATCTTTGGCCCCGAACCCGCTGATGTCCGCCATGACGTAGTACGCGCCCTGCGGCGTCACGCACGTGAAGCCCGCCTCGTTGAGGATGCCAAGCAGGATGTCGCGCTTTGTCTGGTACATGCGGCCCAGCTCGTCGTAATACTTGCGCGGCATGCGCAAGCACACCACCCCGGCCTCCTGCAGCGGCGCGGGCGCGCCGACGGTGAGGAAGTCGTGGGCCCGCCGGATGCCGTTGGCGATGTCCTCGCTGGCGGTGGCCACCCATCCCACGCGCCAGCCGGTGACGCTGTAGGACTTGGAGAGGCTGTTGACGGTGATGGTGCGCTCCGCCATGCCCGGCAGGCTGGCGATGCTGACGTGGGCGTGCCCGTCGTAGAGGATGTGCTCGTAGACCTCGTCGGTGATGGCCAGGGCGTCGTGGCGCCGGCACAACTCCGCGATGATCTCCAGTTCCCGGCGCGCAAAGACCTTGCCCGACGGGTTGTGGGGCGTGTTGATAATGATGGCCTTGGTCCTGGCGGTGAAGGCGCGGCCCAGCTCCTCCGGATCGAAGGGGATGCCGGGAGCGTCCAGGTCCATCTGCACGTGGCGCAGCGTGGCCCCGGAGAGCAGCGCGTCGGGGCCGTAGTTCTCGTAGAAGGGCTCGAAGACGATGACCTCGTCGCCCTGGTCGATGATGGCCAGCAGCGTGGCCATCATGCCCTCGGTGGCGCCGCAGGTCACGGCGAAGTGGCGCTCCGGGTCCAGGTCCACCCCGTTGTACCAGCGCATCTTCTCCGCCAGCGCCGCGCGGAAGTTGGGCGCGCCCCAGGTGATGGCGTACTGGTTGACGCCGCCGCGCACCGCCTCCACTGCGGCCTCCACGATTTCCCGCGGCGGGTCGAAGTCGGGGAACCCCTGGGCCAGGTTGATGGCCTCGTGGAGGTTGTTGAGCCGGGTCATCTCGCGGATGACCGATTCGGTGAACAGGCCCACGCGGGCCGCCGTGTGTCGGCGCATTCTCCCCTCCAGTGGCAATCAAACGGGTCTGAACGCCACCCGGGTGCCGGCCCGTAGCCGCATCGGGGGCGGAACGAGGATCTATTGATTCGGCGGGGCCGGCGGCGCCTCCTGCCCTGCCGTCCGGCGTCCCGGCCGGGCCGCGCGCCCCGCTATGAACGGAGTACGCTGACGACGTGTCCCGGAGTCAGCTGGGGACCACGCGCTCCACGTTGAGGACCTCCGGCAGCTTGCGCACCTTCTGCATCACCGAGTGGAGCTGATCCACGTTCTTGATGTCCAGCAGCAGGTGGATGACCGCGGTCTTATCCTTGCGCACCTTGGCGTTCACCGACAGGGCGTTGAGGCGGGTCTCTGCCACGGTGGCCAGGATGTCCTTCAACAACCCCACGCGGTCGAAGGCCTCCACCTCGATGGCCACCGGGTAGCTGCCGTCGCCCATCCGCTCCCACTCCACCTCGATCAGCCGCTCGGGGTGCGCGCGGATGTAGCTCATGTTGGGGCAGTCCAGCCGGTGGATGGTGACGCCGCGGCCCCGCGTGATGTAACCCACGACCCGGTCGCCCGGCAGCGGGTTACAGCAACGGCTGAAATGGATGAGGAGGTTGTCGGCGCCGCGCACCCTCACCCCGCGCGCCGTCCGCGCCGCCTCCGCCGGCGCGCCGGCCGGCAGCGCCGGCTCCTCCTGGACCGCCTCCTCCGCGGGCACGCCGCGCAGCGCCTGCGCGACGGTGAGCAGGGACAGATCGCCGTTGCCCAGCGCCGCGAAGAGATCGTCCTCGGAGCCCAGGTTGAACTGCTTGGCCGCCTCCCGAAGCCGCTCCGGCTTCAAAGCCTGCACGATGCCACCGCCGAGGCGCCGCAGCTCCTTCTCCAACACCTCCCGCCCGCGCTGGACGTTCTCCTCCCGCCGCTGCTGCTTGAACCACTGCTTGATCTTGCTCTTGGCGTTGCTGGTGACGGCGAAGGCCAGCCAGTCGCGGCTGGGGCTGGGGCTCTTGCTGGTGACGATCTCCACGATGTCGCCGCTACTGAGCTTGTAGCTCAGCGGCACCAGGCGCCC
>JACQTN010000479.1 GCA_016210785.1 Armatimonadota bacterium | reverse complement strand
GCCCTGCCTGTTCCAGCTTACCGCCTACTTCATCCCCACCCTGGCCGGCCTCTCCATGAGCCAGGCTCAAGGGAAAGGCAGCTCAGCGGCCCTGCGCCTGCGCGTGGTGAAGACGGCGGCGCTGTTCGTACTGGGTTTTGTCATCGTCTACACGGCAGCGGGGGCGGCGGCTGGCTACGCTGCCCAGTCGCTGCATGGCACCTCGGTCTTCTGGACCTACCAGCGCCCGCTGTCCATTGCCGCCGGACTGGTGCTGCTCTTCATGGCCATCCGGCTGGCGGCCAACGCCCGCGCCCCCCTGGTGTGCAAGATGCCCGTGGCCTCCTTCCTGGGCACGAAGGACACCGGCCACCTGGGCACGATGCTCCTGGGGCTCGCCTTTGCCATCGGCTGCAGCACCTGCTTCGGTGCCGCCCTCATTCTGGGCATCATCACCTACGCAGGCATGGCGGGCACGCCGCTGGATGGCGCGCTCATCATGTTCCTGTTCTCGTTGGGGATGGCCGTCCCGCTGATCGCGGGGGCGGCGGCCATGGCCCGCGTGCTGAGCCTGCTGGGGCGGCTGGAGAAGGTCGCGCCCTGGATGGCCCTGGCCAGCAGCGCCATCATGGCGGGCTTCGCCGTGCTCCTGCTCACCGGCCGCTTCATGGACGTGAGCAACCGTTTCTTCAGCTACTTCCCGAAGTGACGCGGTGAGTGAGGGCATGCGATGAACAGGCGTATGATTCTGGCGGCATCAACAGGCTTTGAGGGTGCGGACTGATACGCGAGGGTGTGCGATGAGAGCGCGCGTGATCCTGGCAGTCCTGGTGCTGGCCGCGGGGGCAACGATGGTATGGTGGTCTCTCGCCAGAGGCCCGTCTCAATCCACGGTCAGGTCCGGACAGGAGACCCCCTGGCAGAAGTCCGCGCTGTGGGTGCAGGAGCGTGACGGGAAAGCCCGGCCGTTCCAAAACGGGCAAACGGTGACCGTGGGCGACGTCAACGTGGAAGTGTTCATCGCGCCTTATCCGCCCGTGCGGGAGGGCAGCATCGATCTCTACGTGACGGACCGGGCCACCGGGAAGCCGGCGTCTGACGGCGACCTGGAGATCATCTTCGACATGGACATGCCGCACGGCAGCATCAGGGCTCAGGCGATGCCTACAGGGGGAGGGCACTACCTGATCCCCTACAAGCTGGTGATGCCGGGGGAGTGGCGCGTGGACATCAGCATCGCCAGCGGCGCTGACGCGGCCGCCCTGGCCTTGATCTTCAGGGTGGAATGAGGAAACGATGATGAGCGCACGGGGGTGCGGACTCCTGCTGGCGATGGCGCTGGCACTGGCGCCGACCCTCCTGCGGGTACCCGCCAGCGTGGAGGCCCACGGCAAGCAGGTGAATATCGCCGTGACGTGTGTGACTCCCGACCCCGGCCGGCCCTTGACTAAAGTCTGCACCGCCTTTCTCAAGTACCTGGATGGCGATCCGGTCACCGGGGGTAAAGTCCAGGTGACGGCGACACGGGAGGGCAAGGCAGAACCCCCACTGGCTCCGGTGAGGTTTACGCCCCTGAAAGAGGAGGGCCTCTACTCAGCCACCGTGACCTTCCCCGCCTATGGCCGGTGGCGGATCACCTTCGCGGTGCGTGAGCCGGGGCGAGGCGAGGCTGAGGTCAGGGAGGAGTTCTTGCCGCCGGTGCCGGGGGCAAGCCCTGAGATCCGCAGCCAGCTCCAGATCGTCTTCGACTTTGGCCTCGCTGACGTCCTCAACATCGCCGCAAGAGTCGTCCACCTCCTGGCCACTGCGGCGTGGCTCGCGCTGTCGGCCCTGGTCCTGGTGGCGACGTGGCTGATCCCTCCTGAGCAGCGCTGGAGCCTTCTGCACCGCCTCGCAAAGGGCTACCCGTGGATCGCCGGTGGCAGTCTGCTGGCCGTGATCGCCAGCGGTCTGTACAACGCCCGCTATAACGTCCCCACCCGCTCACCGGGCCTCTTCGCGCCCCGGGTCTTTCAAGGGTTGCCCTTTGGAGAGGCCTACTTGCTGGCGTTCTTTGCGAAAATGGGGCTGGCCGCGGCCATCCTCGTGGTCACCATCGCACTGGGAATGGCGCTGCGCAGGGCGTACGACCAGCGCCCGCCCGCCGTCGCCGGGGGCGGGCCCGGCTCGCCGGCCACCGGGAACCTGCGCAGCGGCCACCTCACCCGGCTTGCAGTCTCGAACGTGGTGCTGGGACTGCTCATGCTGGCCAACGTGGTGGTGCTGGCGCATCTCCACATCATCAGCCATGTGGGCGCGGCGGCGGCCGGCCGCTAGACGCTCCCCATTTGGGAAACACGTGAGACCACGACGTGAAGGGAGGAAGAGACGTGAAGCGGGTCACACGATTACTGATCCTGGCGTTCGTGACGGGAATCGCGGGAACCGGCCTCGTCATGATCCGGGCAGGGCACTCCGGGCAGGCGCCCGCTCAGGTCATCCAGTTGGAGATGAAGGAGTTCACGTTCACCCCGAAAGCCCTGACCGCGAAGCCCGGCAGCGTCAGGATCCTCGCGAGGAACAAAGGTATGGTCGAACACAGTCTCACCGTGCCGGCTCTCAAGAACGCCACCACGAAGAACCTGCTGGCCGGCAAGTCGGCATCTCTTGATCTGACCGTGCGTGCAGGGACCTACCAGATCGTCTGCGATGTCCCCGGGCACAAAGAGGCGGGCATGGTGGCCACGCTGACCGTCAGGTAGGGAAGGCCCGACGAAACCGGGATCGAAGGAGAACGCACCATGCTGGCCCGGCGCGGTGAGCCCAGAGGCATCAGATCAGGAAGACACGGCGTCGCTGGCAGCGAACCGGGCTGCTGCCATTTTCTCCGGATTCCGTGGGAGACCCTCGCGGCACTGTGCCAGGAGGTGGCCTCCCAGGTCCACAGGGAGTACCGACCCGAGGTCGTGGTCGGGCTGGCCCGGGCGGGATACGTGCCGGCCGCCATTGTGGCCTCCCTGCTGCGCCGGGATCTCGTCACGCTCCGCGTGCCCTCGCGCGGCCTGGACGCCGGCCCGGGCATCACGCCGGAAACGCTGACCTCTCTGACGCCCCTCGTGTTCGATCGGCGGGCGCTGGTGGTGGATGAGACCAACGGTTCGGGAGACCAGTTGATCACCGCAGCCCGGATGCTGCGCCTGGCAGGAGCCTCCGACGTGAGGACGCTGACGCTCTTCCTGCAGCGGTCGGGGCACCATCCGGACTACTTTGGGGTCGAGGGTGAAGGGCACGTCCTGCAGCCCTGGGTGGCACAGGTGATTCTGGACTGAGCGACCGCGGGGACCCAGGGTCAGGCAACCGCGTTGTGACGTCACCTCGCATCCGGCGCCGCCGGGGAAGATGTCCTGGCCGGCGTGCGCTCACCCCTCGAGAACACGCCGCGGTGGGGCTGAGCCCTCCCGGCGCTGCCCGGCGGGGTGGTCGCCACCTCCTCCGCGGCGGGCGCCG
>JACQTN010000478.1 GCA_016210785.1 Armatimonadota bacterium | reverse complement strand
GGCGAAGGGCCTCCCCCGGTCGGGCACTTGATGGAGGGTGAAGTGGTGGAAAACCACTTCACCCAACCTTGGCTAGCAATCCGCCGATCTTGGCCAGCACCTGCTCCCGCCGGTAGTGCTCCAGGCTCAGCGCCTCGGCCGGGCACACGGCCGCACACAGCCCGCATCCCTGGCAGCGGGCCGGGTCCACCACGGCGATCCCGTCGGCGTCAAAGGCGATGGCATTGTAGGCGCACACCCGCAGGCAGTTCAGGCAGGTGGTGCAGCGATCGCGTTCCACGGTGGCCACGACGCCGCCGACCTCCAGGTGGTCGCGCCACAGCAGCGTGCCCGCCCGGGCCGCGGCGGCCAGGGCCTGGGCCACGGCCTCGCCGGCCGGCTTGGGATAGTGCGCGCCCCCGCACAGAAAGAGCCCCTCGCTGGCGAAGTCCGCCGGCCGCAGCTTCACGTGCGCTTCCAGGAAGAACCCTTCCCGGGTGACCGGGACCTTGAAGATGGCCGTCAGGTCCCCGGCGCCGTCGGACGGCACCTGGGCAGGAGAGACGACCAGCAGGTCGGCGTCCAGCGCGATCTCTTCTCCCAACGCCTGGTCATGCACCACCACCGTGATGGCCGCCGGGGTGCGCGTGATCCGGGGCGGCGCGTCGGGCGCGTAGCGGAAGATCTGGACGCCCGCCCGCCGCGCCTGCGAGTAGATCTCCTCGGCGAGCCCGTAGGTGCGGATCTCCCGAGCCATGACGGCGACGGCCGCCTCCGGGTGGGCGCGCTTGAAGGCCAGCGCCGCGGCCAGCGACTGCGCGCAGCAGGTGCGGCTGCAGTAAAACGGCGTGCGGTCCCACGGGCCGGCGCACAGCAACATGACGACCGAGCGCGGGGCAGCTTCGGGAGACGACGGAGCGACCTCGGGAAACGGCGGGGCATCTCCCGGAGACGGCGGGACATCCTGTTGAGATGAGCGGGCATCGGCCGGAGCGGACGGCGCGTCGAGGCGGTACGCGCCGGTCACGACACGCCGCTCGAACTCCGACAGCGTCACCACGCGCGGATCCTCATCGACGCCATAACCCTCGGGGCGCCACTCCCGCAGGCCGGTGGCCAGGATGGTGGCACCGTGGCGCACCACCACCTCGCCCTCCGGCCCCGCCAGGGTCGTCTCGAAGTTGCCGACGCTGCCGCGGCAGGCGAGCACCCGATGGCGTGTGAGTACCGTGATCAGCGGATGCCCGTTGATCCGCGCCGCGAGACGGCCCACCAGGTCTCCGGGCTTCTCGCCGCCGTCCCAGGTGACGAGCGGTGATCGCAACCGGCCTCCCACTTCCGGCTCCCTCTCCACCAGGACGACGGGGAAGCCCTGGTCCGCCAGGTTGAGCGCCGCCACGAGCCCCGCCGCACCCGCGCCGACCACCAGCGCCTCGTGCCGGACCGGCACCGGCGTGCGGTGCAGCGGGGCCAGCCGCGCCGCCCGCGCCACCGCGCCGGCGATCAGGGCGCGCGCCTTCTGCGCGGCGCCGTCGCGATCGGCGCCGTGCACCCAGGTACACTGGTCGCGTATGTTGGCCATCTCGAACAGGTACGGGTTCAGCCCCGCCTCGCGCAGCGCTTCCCGAAAGATGGGTTCGTGGGTGCGCGGCGTGCAGCTCGCCACCACGACCCGGTTGAGGTGCGCGTCGACGATGGCATCCTTGATGCGCGCCAGCGCATCCGCCGAGCACGTGTACAGCGAGGTCTCGGCCAGCGCCACCCCCGGCTGCGTACGGGCAAAGGCGGCCAGGCCGGCCACGTCCACCACTCCGGCGATGTTGGATCCGCAGTGGCAGATGAAAACGCCGATGCGGGGCTCGGGATCGAGGGCGACTTCAGGCGGGTACGATTTGGGAACGATCTGCGTGCCGCGGGCCGCGCCGATGACGGCCAGCGCCGCGCCCGCCGCGCCGCTCCCCTCCACCACCGAGTCCGGGATGTCCTTCGGTCCGGTGAAGCCTCCGGCCGCGAAGACGCCGGGCCGCGTGGTGGCGAGCGGCGCGAAGGGAGAGGTCCTGGCAAAGCCGTGCTCATCCAGCCCGATCCCCGCCGCGCGCGCCAGCGTGCCGGCGTCCCGTGGCGGCACGAGGCCCACGGAGAGGATCGCCAGGTCCGCTTCCTCCTCGCGCACCACGCCGTCCTCCTCCACGCGGAACGTGAGAGCACGGGTGTGGGGGTCCTCGCGAATGGCGGCGACGCGCGTTCGCACGTAGTGAACGCCGCTGCGCCGCGCCCGCTCCAGGAAAGCCTCGAATCCCTTGCCGAAGGCCCGGAGGTCGGCGTAGTAAATAGTGCACTCCGCCCCAGGCAGATGCTCCCGCGCCAGGATCGCCTGCTTGGTGGCGTACATGCAGCACACCGAGGAGCAGTACCGGTTGCGCAGGTCGCGCGAGCCCACGCACTGCAAGAACGCGATCCGGCGAGGCTCCGTCCCGTCGGAGGGCCGCACGACGTGCCCCTGCGTGGGACCCGACGCGGACAGCAGCCGCTCGAACTGCGGGCCGGTCAGGACGTTGGGGAAGCGCCCCACACCGTAGGCGTCCAGCGGCGGGCCGTCGACGGGGTCGACCCCGGGCGCCAGCACCACGGCGCCCACCTGCAGGGTCTCCACACGCTCAACGTCCGCGTGGTTGATTGCGTCGAGGCGGCAGGCGGCCACGCAGGCCAGGCACTCCGCGCACACGCCGCAGGCCAGGCAGCGGGAAGCCTCGCGACGCGCTTCCTCTTCGCTGAGCCCTTCCTCCGCCTCGGCAAAGGAGGCGCGCCGCGCCTCGACCGGCAGCAGGCGCACGCCGGCCCTGGGCTGCGGCTGGATCAGCCCGCGCGCCAGGCGTCCGGCGATCTCCTTCGCGGAGAGCTTGGCCACGGGAACAGGGACCTCGGGCGCCACCGCCTCCCCGCGCAGGAAAGCGTGGATGCCGCCGGCGGCGCGGTGGCCGGCGGCGATGGCGTCCACCACGAACGCCGTGCCCGTGGTCACGTCGCCGCCCGCGAACACGCCTGGATATCCCGTGGCCTGCGTGATGGGATCGACGCGCACCGATCCCCAGGGGGTCGTCTCGATCTCCGGGAGGCCAGCGACCAGGTCGAGATGCGGGGCCAGGCCGATGGCGAAGACGATGGTGTCCGCCTCCAGGACGTGATCGCTTCCCTCAACCGTCTCCATGTGCAGGCGGCGGTTCTCGTCGAAGCGCATGGAGCGCACGGTCCGGCACGCCAGGCCCGCGGCATGCCCGCCGCGCTCCACCACGCGCACGAACGCGGTGGAGGGATGTACCCGCACGCCTTCCTCCTCCGCTGCCGCGATCTCCCACGGGTGCGCGGGCATGGCGTCGCGGGCCTCCGGGCAGGTCACGTGCACTTCCGCGCCCAGCCGCGCGCAGGTCCGCGCCACGTCGAATCCCACGTTGCCGCCGCCCAGCACCAGCACGCGCCGGCCCAGCGGCACCGGCTGCCCCAACCGCGCGTTCTGCAGCACGTCGGTGCTCACCAGCACACCCGGCAGGTCGGCGCCCGGGATGGGGAGCCGGCGAGCCCGGTGCGCTCCGCTGGCCAGGAAGACCGCCGTGAATCCCTCGTCGAACAGCTCGCACACGTGCCACACCCGGGCGTTGCAGCGCAGCTCCACCCCCAGGTCGAGGATGTCGGCGATCTCCCGCTCCACGACGGCCGTGGGCAGGCGGTACTCCGGGATGCCCACGCGCAGCATGCCGCCGGGCACCGGCAGCGCCTCAAACACGGTGACCGGGTACCCCAGGGTGGCCAGGTCGCGGGCCGCGGTGAGCCCCGCGGGGCCGCTGCCCACCACCGCGATGCGCTCCTGGTGCGCCGGCACGACTTGCGCCACGGGCTCCCGCGGCTGCGCGTACGCCCAGTCGGCGGCGAAGCGCTTGAGGGCCGCGATGGACACCGCGCCGTCCACGAGCCCGCGGGAGCACGCGTC
>JACQTN010000476.1 GCA_016210785.1 Armatimonadota bacterium | reverse complement strand
GCCCAGCCCGCTGACGACCACGAGAATAACAATCAGGCTGATCGCGGCCCCGCCGAGTAAGAACACAGCGTCTTCGTTGAGCAGCCCGATCCCGAACAGCACCAGGGCCACCGTCGGCAGCAGGTTCATGAAGGGAAACGGCGAGGCCAGGATGAGACCGGTCAGGAGGACGAGCGCGGCGATCAGCCAGATGACGAGGGGCGCGGCGGTGGAGAGCCCCCGTGGCCGGGAGAACCGCTCCAGCCTGCGCATGAGTGGGAGGACCCGGGCGCTGATCATCGCCGCCGCGGCGGGCGAGACCCGCCACGACCTGGCACGCTCCGGAAGCCACGGCTGCCGGCGTCCGGTGAGCATCTGCACGGCGAGCAACGTGTAGAGCAGTCCCACAACCGTGGAGGCGCCGGGAGGCAGGATCGGTACGGCCATGGGCGCGGCGAGCAGGACGAAGACGAGCCCGTAACCCTGGTGGGCTACCCGGTCCATGATCTCGCCCACCGCGACCTCCTGGCACGAGGCATCGTGCAAGATCGCCGCCAGCGTATCGGAGAACCGCTGGCCTTCCCCGGGCCGAAAATGTGGGCAAGGGGCGAGCACGCCGGGCCGGTCATGGTGAACCTCGACCCGTACACCGGCGAGAGCGTTGCGCATCTGGGCAGACGGTCCTGCGGGCATCTGCGTGCTCCCCGAGCAAGGCGAGGTGGATTTCCCCAAATCGCTGGACCAGGGCGCTGCTTTCCTTCGTCCGCGGCGTCCCCGGGCTGCCGTATGACTGTATGTTCGGCTGCTTTCGAGGAAAGCTTGAGCGGGACTACCAGTCTGAGCGCGGGCCCGACAGGGCGAAAACAGGTGCGCGCGGCTACCGCAGCAGCAGGGAGTGCACGAAGCCGTCGCCGGTCATCTGAGGCGTGTCCGGCCACCAGACGCCCGGGAGCCGGTAGCCGCAGGTCGCGCACGCGCCACCCGGCTGCAGGCGGTACGCGAGAATACGGAACCCCCAGCGCTCGATCACGGGGGTCCGGCACTGCGGGCAGTAGGTGTGCTCGAACGGACCGACCCGGCCGGGAAGATTGCCGGCGTACACGTAGCGCAGGCCCTCCTGCACACCGATCTCAGCAGCCCGCAGGAGCGTCCGCGGCCCCGTGCTTTCATTCTCCAGCATCTTGTAGTCCTGATGGAAGGCGGTCGCGTGCCAGGGAATGTCGGGCGAGACCGACGCGATGAAGCGCGCGGCCTGGCGCAGTTCACCATCGGAGTCGTTGTACCCGGGGATGACCAGCGTCACGACCTCCAGCCAGAATCCCATGTCGTGCACCATCTGGATGCTGTCAAGCACGGTCTCCAGCCGGCCGCCCAGGGACCGGTAGTTCTTCTGATTCATGGCCTTGAGGTCGATCTTGTAGCAATCGCACCACGGGCGCAGATACTCCAGGACCTCACGGGTGGCATTGCCGTTGCTGATGAAGCAGGTCAACAATCCGGCCTCCTTCGCGCGCTTGAAGACCGCCACGGCCCACTCCGCGGTGATGAGCGGCTCATTGTACGAGGACCCGACGAGATCGCCGCCGTGCCGCAGAGCCAGCGCGACGAGTTGCTCCGGCGTCACCATCTCGGGCGGGATGCCTGCGACAGGGTCGCGCAACGCCTGAGACGTGACCCAGTTGTGACAGAAATCGCAATGCAGGTCGCATCCGAGCATCCCAAAAGTTAGCGTGTGGGAACCTGGAAGCACATGAAAGAACGGCTTCTTCTCCGTGGGGTCGCACTGCAGCGCGGCGACGTATCCCCACGGAACGCGCAGGGTGCCGCCGTCGTTGAACCTGACCTTGCAGATCCCACGGAGACCGGGGAAGATCACGCAGCGGTGGCCGCAGGCGTGGCAGCGCACCTTGCCGCCGGGGAGCCGCTCGTACAGCTCACCCTCAAGAACGAGCCTGTCGATGATCTCGTCCAGGGTGGCAGCCATCGATCACTCTCAGTGTAGCGCAGACCTAGCGCCCGAAATGCTCCCCCAGAAACCGCAGGACCTCCGCCCACCCCTGCGCCTTGGCGGTGGCGTTGCCCCGCGTGTCGCCCCCTGACAGCAGCACGATGTCCCGGATGGGATGGCGCGACTGCGTCACGGTCGTCGGCAGGTACGGCGGCGGCCCCACCGAGTGCCCGGCGTTCTCGTAGCACAGGTGCCGGAACGGGTAGGGGTGGCGGCGCTCGGAAAGCCGCTTGATCACCAGTTCGGAGAAGACCGGGGATGGCCACAGCTGGTCGTCATGGCCGGAGATGAGCAAGACCGGCCCGCGGATGCGCTCCACGGGAATCGCGGCCCACTCCACGATGCCCGGGTCCTGGTTGCGCAGCGCGTCGAGGTAGACCGGGGTCAGGGCGACCGGAACTTCACGGCGGATCTCACCCCCCGGCCGGCGCGGCAGGAACGGCAGAGGCTCGCCGCGGTAGGCCCAGGACGACTTCCCTGCCCGCCCGTCCGCGCCGCGGGTGATCCCTTCATGGACGACGTTGCTCGGCACGTAGGCCACCACCGCGGTGATCTCCGGATACGTGGCACCCAGCAGGAGGGCAAGTTCGCCGCCCTTGGAGGCGCCCACCACGGCGGTCTTCCCCGGCGTCACGTCGGGCCGTGCGCGCAGCCACTGCAGCGCGGGTGCGAAATAGTCCAGGGGGATCTCCACCAGGTTCGGGGGCAGGTGTTCCATGTCGAAGTAGGCGAGCGCCAGCGCGGCGCAGCCGCGCGACGCCAGCAGCGCCGCCACCTGCTCGGACCACCGCAGCGCCCCGCCTGAGCCACCCAGCACCAGCACGGCGGGATGCGGCCCGCGGCCCGTGGGCTGGAAGAACACGCTGACCAGGCCGTCTTCCCGCACGTCGGTCCTGGTGACCCCCGGCGCCGCCAGCCACCGTTCGACGTCCGCCGCGGCGGCCTGCTTCCCCTCAACCTCCGCCGACAGCGCGACGGTGATGGGGGTCACGGAGGTCAGGGCAAACGGCGCAGGATCCTTCCCCTCAACCTGCGGGACCATGGACCAGAACAACCCCGTGGCGTCCACGGCGCCATACGTCCCGCCGATGGGCGCCTGCGCGCTGACATCAACATTGCCGCCACCGTCTGCGGCAAACGCGGCGTTCGACTCCCAGACCTGACCCGCGTGGTCGCGGGCCCGCGCCCGGACGGTGACCCGCTGTCCCGGCGCGAGGCCGGTGAGTTTGATGTGGACCTTCTCGTCCGCCAAAGCCTTGCGGGGCTCCGCATCCATGCGCACGGACGCCATCACCTGTCACCTCCCATCTGGTCCGTGATGGTCCCGCTGGTCTCTTCCCCCACTTCACCAGGAGCATTGGCCCTCGCCGTCCGCCGCGGGCACCCGCCCGCGGCAGGTGCCTGCGTGCGGCCCGCCAGCGCGGACGCCACCATCACTGCAGCTTCCACTCCGGCATCGACCGGAAGAACGCCGCCAGCGACCTGATCCTGGGGGTCGTGATCTGTCTCTTGACCGCCCACAGCTCGTCGGGCCGGACCGTGATCAGCCACGGGATATCCTGGAGGGCCGCCGCCTGCATGCGGAAGTAGATCGTCCGCAGCGTGCCGCGCTCCGGCGCGGTGGCGGCCTGCTCCAGCAGCGCGTCCATCTCGCGGCTGGCATACCGGGACTGGGTCGCCAGCAGGCCAGTCCGGTGGTAGGAGTTGTTGAGCTCAGACTGCACGGTCTGGATCAGGTTGAACCAGGAGAGCCCGGTCAGCTCCATGCCGGCCGGCCCGCCGGGGCGGAACATCTGCGCGAAGAACGCCCCCCGGTCCATCGGCTCCAGGACGATCTCCACGCCCACCTGCCGCATGAACTGCTGCACCATCAGCGCCTGATCCTGGAACACCTTGGCCGCGACGAACGTGTAGCGCAGGCGCAGGGGCTGGCCGTCTCTCTGTAGCATGCCTCCCGGCCCAGGAGCGAAGCCCGCCTCTCGCAGGAGGCGCCGCGCGCGCTCCGGGTCGTAGGGATAGCCCGCCAGACCGGCGTTGTGTTGCCACAGGCTGGGATGGAGGACGCTGTTCGCGACGCGGCCGTACCCTTTCATCAGGGTGCGCACCATCGCCTCCCGGTCGATGGCGTGGGCGAAGGCCTCTCGCACCCGCCGGTCACCGAGGAGAGGATGCTGGTGGTTGAACCCGACCGCGTAATAGGCGTCGCCGGGAAACTGGAGCACGCTGAGGCGAGGGTTCGCGCGGAACGACTCGACCTCGTCGGGAAGGATCTGCCCCGCGTCGACGCTCCCGGCCCGCACCTCCGCCATCACCGTGGCCGGCTCGGGGATCTGCCGCCAGATGATGCGCGCGACGGACGGCCTGCTCCCCCAGTAGTCCGTGAACGCCTGGAAGGTCATGTGCTCCCGGTCTCTCCACTCCGTCAGGCGATAGGGCCCCGCGCCGACCGGCCGCCGGTTGTAGGGATGCTCCACCATGCGGGCGAGGTCGATCCCCGCCAGCGCGTGCTTCGGCATGATGTAGTGGCCGACCGCGCCCATGATGTCGGTGGCGAAGAAGGCGTACCGGCGCTTCAGCGTCAGCCGCACGGTGCGAGGATCCGCCACGCGGATCCCCGTCACCTCCGAGGCCTTCCCGTCCTTGTATTCCTGACCGCCCTCGATCTCCAGCAGCGCGTCACGCCGCCACGGGAAGCGCGGGTGGAGGTTGAACTCGAAGCTGAACTTCACGTCCTCGGCGGTCACCGGCCGGCCGTCCTGGAACTTCGCCTGCCGCAGCCGGACGGTATGGGTGCGGCCGTCGGCCGAGCGCTCCCAGGACTCGGCAAGGCGCGGCAGCACCGTCCCGCTCTCGTCCACGCGGGCCAGCGTGTCGTGGACCAGCATGAAGACATACGCCGCCACCGCCTCCGTCGCCCCGAGCAGGCGGCCGGGAATGGCGGACAGCGCCACCACCACCTGCCCTCTCGGCTGTGCCTCCGCCCCCGTACCCGGGATACTCAGGATGATGGCCGCCAGAAGGACGGCCGCGATGATCCTCATGTGAGCCTCCTCTCGAGCCGCGTGCCCGCCACCGGTGTGCCCGACTGCACCACCAGGGCGACGCGGCGCAGCGCCGTGATATCCGCGGTGGGATCGCCCTCCACCGCGAGCAGGTCGGCGATCTTCCCCCGCGCCACGGTCCCCAGCCGGTCCTCCATCCCCAGCGCCCGCGCGCCGTGGAAGGTACCGGCGACCAGCGCCTGCGCGGGCGACATCCCGCAGGTCACCAGATGCTCAAGCTCCTCCGGAAGCGCCTCAAACCGTCCCAGGCCGAACGCCATGTCGGTCCCGGCGCCCATGACCACGCCAGCGGCCAGGGCCGCCTGGAAGCTCTCCAGCGCCAGCCGCGCGCGGATGTCCAGGGCGCGGAGGGCCGGGATCTTCTTGAGCTCGTCCCAGCGGTCCATGGCCACCTTCAGCACGTACATCGTCGGCACGAGCAGGAATCCCTCGCCGGCCATGCGGCGCGCGGTCTCCGCGTCCAGGTCCCAGCCGTGCTCGATGGTATCGACGCCGGCCCGCATTGCCATGTGGATGGCGCCGCGGATGGACGCGTGGCAGGCCACGCGCCGGCCCAGGCGGTGGGCCTCGTCCACCAGAGCGTCCATCTCTTCCTGCCTGAACTCGACGACGTTGAGGTCGCCGTTATTCGTGACCTTGATGCAGTCGGCGCCCGCCTTCACCTGCTCGCGCACCGCCCGCCGGCAGTCGTCGGGGCCGTCGGCCTCACGGGCCAGCCCCCGCGGGAGCGAGGGCTCGGAGAGATGGCCGCCGGTGATGCAGATGGGGTGGCCGCAGGGGACGATCCGGGAGCCGGGCACGTCGCCCCGGCGCACCGCGTCGCGCAAGGCGATGGCCACGTTGTCTGGCATGCCCAGGTCGCGCAGCGTGGTGATGCCGGCGGCCTGGGTGACCCGCGCGTTGCGGGCGGCGCGCAGGGCGGCAACCGCGGGGCCTTCTCCCAGGCTCTCGCGTCCCCATCCCAGGTGGGCGTGCAGGTCGATGAGTCCGGGCACCAGCGAGCAGCCTGCCAGGTCGATGACGCGGGCCGAGGTCTCCTCGCCCACCTGGTCGTCCGGCACCACGTCGGCGATCTGCTCTCCCTCCATCACGACCGCCAGCCCGTCCTGCGGCGGGCGGCCGGTACCATCGAACACCCGGGCCCCGCGAAGGATGGTCCGCACGACCTCATCCCTCCCCCCTCGTCCATTAGTTCCGCGTCGGACACCGATCTCCCCCGGGACACCACTGCGCCAGTGTCTCGCGCCGCTCGGTGCGTCGGAGTTCCGAGTGTGGTATAGTGCTGTCGGCAGGCGCGGATGCGGGCACGACGCCGCTGCGCGGTCCGGGCGCATGACACGGCGCGCCGGGAGATGCGGATGATCAGGGTAGGTGGCGGTTGCCGTCGGGAGGTGCGGGATGGCTGGGGGCATGGATGCGGTAACTGGTGGCCGGAGGCGCTGGGGCGGCCCGCCCAGGCCGGCGCCGGCCTGGCTGGGTGCGGCCGCCGTGGCGGGCGCCGTCCTCTGGGCGCTGGCGTGGACCCCGGGCATGCCACGGCTCCTGTCCGCGCCCGCCCCACAGCAGATCGTCTTCGACTCGTACCGGGACGGCGAATTCAAGATCTCGGTGATCAACGCGGACGGCTCGGGGCTGCGCGACCTGACCATCGCCAAGGACGACGAAGGCAATCCGGTCTGGTCGCCCGACGGCCGGCGCATCGCCTTTGCCTCCACGCGGGACGGCAATTCGTCCATCTACGTGATGAACGCCGACGGGTCCGGGGTGCGGCGGCTGTCGCGGGGCGTCGGCGTGGAGGCGGATCCGCTGTGGTCTCCCGACGGGTCCCGGATCCTGTTCGTCTCCCTGCGCGACAAGAAGCTGGACATCCACGCGGTCAACCCTGACGGCAGCGGCCTGGGGGCCCTCACCACCACGGGCGATGATGGGGAGCCGTCCTGGTCGCCGGACGGAAAGCGCGTCGCCTTTGCGTCCTCACGGGAAGGCGTCGGGTCTCTCTACGCGATGAACGCCGACGGCAGCGGCACCCGGCGGCTTACCGCGGGCCCCGACGCGCACCCGGTCTGGTCGCCCGACGGCCGGCTTATCGCCTTCCAATCCCAGCGCGGTGGCGGAGCCTGGCAGATGTGGGTGATGAACGCGGACGGTAGCAACCCGCGCCGGCTCACCAGCCCGCCGGGCAACCACCTGGGCCCCCGGTGGTCGCCCGACAGCCGGCGCATCGCCTTCTCGTCGGCGCGCGAGGGAAACTGGAACATCTACGTGATGAACGCCGACGGCACGCAGCAGACCCGGCTGGCGACCGTCAGCGACGGGAGCGATCCGGCACTGCAGCCCACGCTGGCGTGGCGGCCGCGCTAGCTGACAAGGATGGCTGGAGCGGCTTTACGCCACTCCAGCCTTCACCTTGCGTCCGACCGGGGGAGGCCATGGCACGTTCGACCCAGGTG
>JACQTN010000475.1 GCA_016210785.1 Armatimonadota bacterium | reverse complement strand
TCGATGGCCTCCTTCATCGCGGCCACCTTCGCCGGGTTCCACCCCATGACGCGCACCGAGCTCTCCCCGGGGCCGATCCCCACGATAGCCCGCCCACCAGAGAGCTCGTCCAGCGAGGCGGCGGCGCAGGCCGTCACCGTGGGATGGCGGGTGAGCGGATTGGTCACGTTGGTGCCCAGCGCGATCCTGGATGTGGCCAGGGCCGCGGCGCTCAGGGTGACCCAGACGTCCCGCCACAACAGTTGGGAATCGGGGATCCAGGCGCAGTCGAATCCCGCCTGCTCCGCCCGCGCCGCCTCGGCAGCGATCACCTGAGGCGGCGCGCAGGGCGGCAGTCGTAGACCAAACCTCAGCGTCATGATTCCCTCCTCGTCGTGCGGCTTCACGTCAGCCGGCTCAACCGCGGGTCGAGCGCGTCCCTGAAGCCGTCCCCCACGAGATTGAAGCCGAGCACCACCAAGATGATGGGCATCCCCGCGACGATGGGGTAGTAGGGGGCAACCCTCACGAAGTCGCGGCCCCGCGCCAGCATCGACCCCCACTCCGGCAGGGGAGGCTGGGCACCCAGCCCGATGAAGCTCAGCGTGGCGATGGTCAGCATCGCGGTGGCCATCTGGTAGGACGCCAGCACCATGATGGGCGCGATGCCGTTGGGTAACACGTACGCGAAGATCACCGCGGCCTCCCGCGCGCCGATGGCCCTCGCCGCCTCCACGTACGCGTTGCGCTTCACCGACAGCACGGTGCTGCGGACGAGTCGGGCGAAGTTGGGAATCGTGGCGATGCCGATGGAGACCGCGGCCTTCTCTGCGCCCGGCCCCAGGGCGGCGACCAGGGCGAGCGCGAGCAGGATGCCCGGGATCGAGAGCATGGTGTCCACAACCACCCCAACCGCCTGATCGAGCGTCCCTTCATACCAGCCGCCCACAACGCCGATGGCGCCGCCCACCCCGAGCCCAATGGCGACCACCAGCACGCCCGTGAACAGCGAGGTGCGGGCGCCGTAGAGAATCCGGGCCAGGAGATCACGCCCCAGCTCATCGGTCCCCAGCAGGTGGGTGGATCCGGGCGGGGTCAGCTTCGCGCCCAGGTCCATGCGGATGGGGTTGAAGGTTGTGAGCGCGGGGGCGAAGACGGCTCCCGCGAGAAACGCCGCGATGATGCCGGCACCCAGCACGGCCAGCCTGTTTCTGAGGAACCTCCTGACAAAACCCACGCGCTGCGCCACCCGCGGCGGCGGCCGCCTAGTGGTACCGGATCCTGGGATCGAAGTACCCCAGGGCCAGGTCGACCACGAGATTGGTGAGGACGAAGACCACGGCGACGGCAATGACCGCCGCCTGGACCGTGGGATAGTCGCGGGCCAGGATCGAGTCGGCGATCAGCCGGCCCAGCCCCGGCCACGCGAAGACCACCTCGATGCCGACGGCGGACGTCAGCACCAGCCCGAACTGCACGCCCAGCACCGTCACGACCGGCAGCAGGGCGTTCTTGAGCGCGTGACTGAAGAGGACCCGACGCTCCGAGTTCCCCTTCGCCCGCGCCGTCCGGATGTAGTCATCTCCCATGACCTCGAGCACGCTCGACCGGGTGAGCCTGACCAGCAATCCGAAGGACCACGTGGCCACGCACAGCCCCGGCAGCACGAAGTTCTCGATCCCGCCGCGGCCACTGGAGGGGAACCAGCCCAGGATGACTGCGAACACGTAGATCAGGATCACGCCCAGCCAGAAGGATGGCACCGAAATACTCAACACGGCGATGAGCGTCGACCCCTTGTCGATCCATGAGTAGGGCCGGGCGCCGGAGATCACCCCCAGCGCCAATCCGGCGGAGGCGCCCACCACCGTGCCGGCGACGGTGAGCTGGAGGCTGGCCACCAGACGGGGGAAGATCTCCTCAAACGTGGGGCGGCCGCTGAAGACCGATGTCCCGAAGTCGCCCACGAGCGCCCGGCGGATCCAGCGCGCAAACTGCACGTACAGCGGACGGTCCAGGCCGAGGCTGCGGCGCACGGCGTCGAGCTCCTGCTGCGTGGCCTGCATGCCGGTGAGCGTCACCGCGGGATCTCCGGGGACCAGGTGGATGATGGAGAACGCCAGGAGGGAGACCGCGAACAGCACGGCGATCGTGCGCAGCCCCCGCGTCAGCCAGTAGCGCCTCACGGGTCCGTCCTCGTGGCGGCCCGCCGGAACCGGGGCAGGATCTCCCGGCCGACGAGCTCGGTGAGCTCCTCGTACCGATCGAACTGGAGGCGGAGATCGACGACGAAGTGGTCGATGCCCAGATCCGCCAGCCGCGCGATCTGGTCCGCGCAGTCGTGGGGCGTCCCGTAGACGAGCAGGCCCTCCAGGTCGTCGAGGGTGCGAAAGCCGTGCTCGGGGACGATCCAGTACTTCGCCATCCCATCGCGCGACGCCACCATCAGGTCGCACACGTTCAGCGCCGCCTCCGCCTCCTCGCGCGTGCGGCTGAGGTACAACAGCGGAATGTACCCCACGGCCAGCCGCCTGCCCGACTCCGCCTCCAGCCGGCGCAGCAGTCTCAGCCGGTCGCCGAGCGTGGCGAGGGGCAGACGGCCGGTCATCCAGCCGTCACACAACTCCACGGCGCGGCGCACCGAGGCGCGGGTCGTCCCGCCGCCCCAGATGGGGATCGGGCGCGGTGGCCTGGGACGCAGGGTGACGTCCTGGAACGAAAAGATCTGGCCGCGGTACGACACGCCGTCGCCGCTCCACACTAACCGTGCGATCTCAACCGTCTCCCGGAAGATCTGCTCCCGCGCGCCCGCATCCATCCCCGCGGCGGCAGACTCCTCGGCGTTGCTGCCCAGCCCCATGCCGGCAATCACGCGGCCGCCGGCCAGGTAGGACAGGCTGGCCAGCTCCTGGGCCACCTTGAGCGGCCAGCGTATGGGGATCAGGACTGCCGTCCCCAGCGCCATGCGCCGGGTTGCGCTGGCCACCGCAGCGAGCGTGATGAGCGGCTCCACGAAAGTGCGGTCTGCGGGCTCGAAGACGTTGGGACGCCAGAGCAGGTGGTCACGCACCCATACCGCGTCGAACCCCAGCTCCTCCAGGCGCGCACAGTAGTCGACGATCCGGGCCGGCGACGCATGTGGGCCAAAGTGGGGAAGGAGGACGCCGAACGCCATGCCCTTCACACCGCCACCCGCGCCAGGCGGTCGTCGTCCAGTGTCACGCCCAGCCCCGGTCCGTCGGGCACGCAGGCTTCGCCGTCCACGATCGGCACGGGTTCGCGGACGATGTCCACGGTGAAGGTGTCCGGTCCCTTCAGGTCGCAGGGGTAGGCCAGATGGCGGATCGCCGCGATCAGGTGAAGGTTAGCGGCGGAACCCAGACCGGACTCGCTCCACGATCCCACCGTGACCGGTACGTGCGCGGCATCGGCGACCGCGACGACCCTCATCGCCGGATACAGCCCCCCGGCCTTCTGGACCTTGACGCTGATCACGTCCGCAGCCTGCGCGCGGATGACCCGCAGCGCATCCTCCGGCGAGTGGACCGACTCGTCCACCAGGACGGGGATTGCCGTGGCGCGCCGGATCGCGGCGAGCCCTTCCAGGTCGAAGCGGGAGACGGGCTGCTCTGCCAGGTCCACCCCCAGCCCCTCCATGGCGCGCAGCGCGGCGATGGCCTCCCGGGCCGTACAATATCCGCCGTTGGCGTCCACGCGGATCTGCGGGCCGGGACCGATGGCCTCGCGCACAGCCCGCACCCGCCGGACATCGTCCTCGGGACGCGTTCCCGCCTTCAGCTTGACCACGCGGAACCCGCGTGCCGCCGCGGTGCACGCCGCCGCCACGACCTGGCTGTCGCTCCCCATGCCGACCGCGCGCGTGACGGCCACGCGGTCGCGGAAGCACCCTCCTAGCAGCACCCACACCGGCACGCCAAGGTGCTTCCCCAGCAGGTCGTGGATCGCGACGTCCACGGCCGCTTTGGCCGACGGGTTGCCAAAGAGGACTCCGTCCATGACCGCGTGCAGGCCGGCCACGTCGGCGGGATCGCGGCCCCCCACCGCATCCGCCAGGTAGCGCTCGACCGCGGCCTCG
>JACQTN010000495.1 GCA_016210785.1 Armatimonadota bacterium | reverse complement strand
TCCTGGAGGTGGGCCTGGTGCACCTGCACCGGGACTACTTCGGCCGCCTGGCCGCCATGGTCAAGAACATTCAGCGCCTGCTGGACGCGGCGCGGCGCACCGAGATCGAGGTGATCTACATCGCCATCAACGCGCACACATCCGATGCCCGCGACTGCTCTCAGATCACTCGCGGCCTGAAGATCCGGCTGCCCAAGGACTCGCCAGGCAACCAGATCCTGGCGGAGATCGCCCCGCGACCGGACGAGATCGTCCTGCACAAGATCACCAGCAGCGCCTTCAACTCCACCCCGCTCCATCTGATCCTCCAGAACATGGGGCGGAAGACGCTGATCCTCACGGGGATCATCACCAACGGGTGCGTGGAGTCCACGGCGCGCGACGCCCGCGACCTGGGCTACCGCGTGATCATCGCCGGCGACGCCTGCGCGACCTACTCCGACGAGACGCACCAGCGCACGGTGGAGTGGCTCGGGCGCACCATCGGCAACGCCTGCACCACCGACGAAATCATCGCCCGTATGGGCGTTGCGAGTTCGGCAAGCGCGGCGCCGTGATCCGGGCGAGCGCGGGAGCATGGTGTACCTTGCACCCGGGTGGAACGTGCGCACGGTGAACCTCGCACGGCGTGGCACGTGCCCCGGCGTCCGCAGGTAGCGCGGCACCGTCGACAGCGCAGTGGCGCGCGGCGAGAACGCATGGAGCGTGCGGCATGACGAAGCCTGATCGGGAGCAGCCGGAGGACCTGGTGCTGTGCCGGTGCGAGGGCGTGATGGCCGGCACCGTGGAGGACGCCGTCGCGCGCCTGGGCTGCCGCAGCGTCAACGAGGTGAAGAAGATCACCCGCGCGGGGATGGGCCCCTGCCTGGGGACGGTCTGCCTGCACCTGGTCCAGCGGGCGCTGGCCGACCTGGCCGGTCCGGAAGCCGCCGCGGTGCCCCACCGGGTCCGCCCGCCCGTCCGCGCCGTGCCGCTGGCACGGTTGGGCGCGCTGGCGGAGCATCTCGCCGAGCCGGCCGGCACGGTGAACGCCGACGTGGTCTGGGGCGTCAGCGCCGGGGCGCGTGGCACCGTGACCCTCGACGCTACAAACGAGGACGAAGGGACGCCACGCCGTGAGGTCGGCTGACGTCCTGGTGGTGGGGGCAGGCGTCATCGGCGCCAGCATCGCGTACAACCTGGCCCGCGACGGCGCCGACGTGCTCCTCGCGGACCGGGCGCAACCCCCGGCCGGTAGCACCGCCTCGGGGTCCAGCGCGGGTGGCGTGCGCCAGCAGGGCCGCGTGGCCCCCGAGATTCCCCTGGCCATCGAGAGCATCGCCATGTGGGCTGGCCTGGCCGACGAACTGGGCATGGACATCCACTACCACTGCCACGGCATGACCTTCTGCGTCGACGACCCGCGGCTGCTGCCGGCGCTGCACGCCCGCGTGGCGCGGGAGCGCGCCGCGGGGCTCGAGATCCGCGTGGTGGAGGCTGACGCGCTACGCCGCATGCTCCCATGCGTCTCGCCGCGCATCGTCGCCGGCAGTTACTGTCCCACCGACGGGCACGCCGATCCCATGCGCACCACGCGCGCCTTCTCGCTGGCCGCCGAGCGCCACAGGGCGCGCGTGCTCTGGGACTGCGACGTGCGCGGGTTCAGGCGGGACGGAGACCGGATCACCGGCGCCGAGGCCTCCGCGGGTCCCCTCGCCTGCCGGACGCTGGTCCTGACCGCCGGGGCGGCGACCCACCGCATCGCCGCCAGGGGCAGCGTGGCACTGCCAATGCTGCGGGAAGGATTCCTGCAGATGATGGTCACCGCGCCGTGCCCGCCGATGTTGCGTCAGGTCCTGGCGTGGGTCGGCCACGGGATCAGCCTGAAGCAGGCGCCGAGTGGCGGGTTTGTCATCGGCGGCGGGTGGCCGGGCCGGGGCGACGTGGACCGGTACGAGACGCACCTGATCCCGGGCGCCATGGCCAAGAGCGCTGGCACCACCGTTAACCTCGTCCCCGCCCTGGCGGGCGTGCCCGTGGTCAGAGCCTGGATCGGGATCGAGTCCTACGCGCGGGACGAGTAACCCGTGATCTCCACGGTGCCGGGACATCCCGGGCTGATCGTCGCTGCCGGCTTCTCCGGCCACGGCTTTGCGCTGGCGCCCGGGGTGGGCCGGCGGGTCGCGGAGTGGCTCCGCACCGGAACTGTTCCGGACGTGCTGCGGCCCTTTGACATCACCAGGTTTGAGCGCGGGGAGCGCCGGCCCGGAATCTGAGACAACACCCGCGGAGGATCATGGCGGGGCCGGCCGCGGAGCATGCTGACGCATCGGACATGGACGATACCCGGATGGACGAGACGACCCGCATCCCCCATGACCCGGCGCCGGGCGCGCCGTCTCCGGCCCCGAAGGTGATGTTCACCTTCAACGGAAACACCGTCGAGGGCCGCGAGGGCGACACCATCGCCGCCGCACTGTGGGCGGTGGGCATCCGCGCGCTGGGCCCGGGCGAGGCAGGGCTGTACTGCGGCATCGGTCACTGCTTCGCCTGCCGCGTGGTGGTGGACGGCGTGCACGATGTGCGGGGCTGCCTCGTGCTCATCCGGCCCGGGATGCGCGTGGAGCCCCCAAGGATACCTCTTCCCCCTCTCCCGCCTGGGGCGCCGTGAGTCCGGCGAGCGAGATGGCCCGTGGCACCGTGCAGAAGCGTGGAACGTGCCGAGGGGCGGGTGAGGGGGGAGTCCCAGGGTGAGCGCTTTTCCTGGACATGCCGCTAGAGCGCAGCGCGACCATGCGGGTTGAGACCGCCGACCTGGCCATCGTTGGAGGCGGGCCCGCGGGGCTCGGCGCCGCCGTGACCGCGGCGGGGTCGGGCGCGCGGGTCGTGGTGCTGGACGAGGCGCCGGCGGCGGGAGGCCGGCTGTCGCTCCAGGTGCGCGAGGAGCGGGGACCGGACGGCACCATTGCGAAGAAACCAGGACGGCTGGAATCCCGGGCGCTGGCCGATGCGGCGGCCGCTGCCGGCGCGCGGATCATCACCGGCGCCAGCGTGTGGGGACTCTTCCCGGAGTGGGAACTGTACCTCGCCCCGTCAGACCCGGCCGATCCCGGCCGGATCCCAGACCTGGTGCGGGCAAAGGCGGTGGTCCTGGCGACGGGCGCGGCGCAGAACCCGCTGGCAATCCCCGGGTGGACGCTGCCGGGCGTGATCACCGCCGGCGCCGCCCAGGCGCTGGCCAACGTCCACCGCGTCAGGCCCGGCCGCCGCGCCGTGGTGGTGGGTGCGGACCCGCTCGGCCTCACCGCGGCGCGCGACCTGGTCCTGGCCGGCGTAGAGGTGACGGCCGTGCTGCCCGCGGCACCGGGCCGGTATGTCATCGGACCCTCCCGTCCGGAGGAAATCATCCGAAACCTGGCACGGTTCAGCGCGCACTCCCCGGGCGCCGGTGCGAGGCTCGCGGGCCGGCTGGTGGAACGGACGGGTATCGCCGGACTGGCCGCGCGCCTGTATCCCGCAGGAGGCGTGGCGATCTGGGGGACGCGCCTGGTGCTGAACCGCGCCGTCACGGCGATCGTGGGGGATGGTGCGGTGCGCGCCGTGATGGTAGCGGCGATGGACGCGGATGGCCGCCCGCACACGGACCGGCAGGAGGAGTGGCCGGTGGATACGGTCGTGACCTCCGCCGGCCTGGCGCCGATCGTGGAACTGGCGCAGATGGCCGGATGCCAGACGGCCCACGTCCCGGCGCTGGGCGGACATGTGCCGCTGTACGGCCCCGACCTGCGGACAACCGTGCCCGGCGTCTTCGTGGCCGGGAGCATGGCGGGGATCACGGCGGCCCCTGTCGCCGTGGCCCAGGGCCATCTGGCGGGCACGGCGGCAGCGGCGTTTCTCGGCCTGCTCTCGCCCCGAGCGGCGACCGATCGGTTGAGCGCCGCGGCCACGGCTGTGGCGCAGGCGCGGCGGCAGAACCCATCCTTTCTGCCGGACGACGCGGGTGGACTCAGGCGGATGGAAGAGATGTGGAGGCGCACCCTGCCCGATGACGACAAGACGACGACCACAGGTAGGTAGACCGGCGAACCTGGGAACCACCCATGCGAGAGCCGTGAGGATCGGAGGGACGATCATGAGATGCGCCGGTGCTGCCGCCGCCGTCATTGCGCTTGCGCTGCTGGTCGCCGCGGGGGGCATTGGGGCGGAGGCGAGGCAGGGGCCGGAAAAAGTGGCTATTGCCGAATTCGTCGGGGAGGCGCCTACGTTTGGGGAGGTCGCCGACCTGGTCCCGCGCATCCTGGCCGAGGCGATCCGGGAAGCCTCGCGCGGGCGCCTGAGGATCGTCGAGGCGCGAATCGTGCGCGGCGAGATGGTCCGGAGAAGATGGACCTCGAGCGACCTCGTCAGCCTGACCAACGCCGCGGAGCTGGGGCGGGCCGTGAACGCGGACGTGATGGTGACCTGGCAGGTCAGCTACTTTGACAGCAACGGCGGCAACGACGGGGCCAACTCCCGGGGCTTCAACGAGACCATGGCCGCGGTGCGCATCCGCGCCATGGAGGTGGCTACCCGCCGGCGGCTTGTGGATGCGGAATTCAGCGGATCCTCGTTTCGCGCCATGAGGTACGAGGCCACTCGCGAGGCCCTCGCCAACCTGGCCCGGAAGGCGGCCCGGGCCATCGTGACACCCGGAAGCGTGCCGGCAGAGTAACGCGCGCCTACTCGGAGGCCGGGGCCGGGAGGGCGCGGCGCCGCATCTCTCCGATGCCCGCGGCGGTGGGCAGCCGCAGCGCGGAGAGCAGCGTCGCCAGCAGCCACACCGCGGTGAAGCTTCCGGTCCGATCGAGCACCCAGCCGAAGACGACGCCGGTCAGGCCCGTCCCCACCTGCGCCACGGCCACGGTGATGGCGGAGATGACGCCGGCCCGCTCCGGGCCGAACATCTCCGTGGTCAGGATCGTCATCGGCGTGACCGCCATGGACATGCCGAGGCCGATGAGCGCCGCCAGCGCGTACATGGCGGCGCCGCCCTTCACCACCAGCAACCCCAGGAATCCCGCGATCATGATCAGCGAGCCCACGTTCACCACCGGCACCCGCCGGCCGATCCGGTCGGAGAGACTGCCCGCCGGGTACACTCCCGCCATGCTGGCGGCCAGGATCACGCCGTTGACGGCGCCGGCGCCTGCCTTCGAATACCCCAGCAGCGACAGGTGCGTGGGCAGCCAGCCCAGCAGCCCGTTGTAGCAGAAGAGTCCCAGAAAGGTGGTCAGCGTGATGCACAGCAGGTCCCAGCCCAGCAGGCTGCGCAGCGGCGGACCGGGGCGAGCCCTGGCCGCCTCGCCGGAAGGGGCGCTCCGCCGCAGCGCGATCATCGCCACCACCACCGCCACGCACATGACGGGCAGGCTCAGCATCAGCCAGCGGTAGTCGATCCACCGGCTGAGCACAGGGAAGATGGTCAGCGCGGTGAGCAGGCCGAGCCCAGTCGCCACCTCCATCACGCCCACCGCCTTGCCACGGTTGCCCCGCGTGAAACTCACCGCCACCAGCTTGAGGACGCCCATGAAGACCATGGCCACGCCGATGCCCTGCACCACCCGCGCGCCCAACGCCAGCGTGTAGGACGTGGTGAGGGCGACGGCGATGTTGCACAGCCCCATGATCAGGAAACCCAGCGCAATCTGCAGGTCGGACTGCCAGCGGTCCGCGGCCAGCCCGGAGGGGATCATGGAGAGGACGTACCCGACGAAGAACGCGGTGAAGAGCGCCCCCGCGCCGGTATAGGTGGTGCCGTACCGGGCCATCAGCTCCGGATAGAACGGCACGATATCCATCCGGGCCACGAAGGCCAGGAAGCGCCCCGCGCTGATGAGCAGGAGGACGCCCCAGAGACCTCTCACCGGGACCTCCCGTTCACTTCCGCCAGGCCATCAGCACGCCGTCGCGCAGCGGGATGACGGTGGTGACGAAGTCGGGGTCATCGTACAGCATGCGCGCCGCCCTGCGGACGGCCTCGGTCCCCTCTTCCTTCACCTGGGGATCGAAGGTCCTCCCGGAGCGGAACATGTTGTCAATGAGCAGCAGCCCGCCCCGGCTTAGGCGCGGCTTGATGACGGCCAGCGAGTCGGGGTAGGCTTTCTTCTCGATGTCGTTGAAGACGATGTCGAAGGGGCCGTCGGTGCGGCCCAGTTCCTCCACCGCCTCGCTCACGCGGAACTTCACGTGGGGCACGAGGTTCAGGCGGCCCAGGTACTCCTTCGCCTGCCGGGAGAGTTCCTCGTCCCAGACCACGTGGTAGACCTCTCCGCCGCCGTTGTCGCGGAGGGCGCGGGCGAACCAGGCGGTGGAGTAGCCATAGCCCGACCCCATCTCGAAGACGCGGCGCGCCCCGGTCAGGCGCGTGAGCAGGTAGAATAACTGTCCCACCAGCGGGCCGATGATGGGGAACCTGGTCTGCCGGGCGCGCTCCTCCATCTCCTGGAGGACGGGATCGCGCGCCGGGGTGAGCGCCTCGAGAAACGCGGTCATCTGCGGGTGAAAGAGGTCCATGGGAAGTAATGTACGGGCCGCGGGCGGCACCTCCTCCACCGGCGCGGCGAGGAGTGCCCGGAGCAGGTGCGCGCGCGTGTGAGCGTGAATCACAGGGACGTGAAAATCGCGCCGTCCACAGCGGAGACGGCTCGCGCGCAGTCGCGGGGATGGTACGGGCTCTCCCCCGCCGTGATGCGCATGTCCGTCTTCAACTTCACCATCTTCCTGGCCTGGCAGATCACGCTGCCCGTGGCGCCGCTGCTGGCGCAGAGCATGAACGCCGCGCCGCTGTGGATCGGCCTGACCATCGGCGCGCGCGGCCTGCTGCCCATGGTGCTGGGCCTCCCCATCGGCTGGCTCACCGACCGGCTTCCCGTGCGCACCGTCCAGGTAATGGGCGGCGGCTGCGTGCTGGCGGCGACGGCGCTGATGGCGGGAACCAACTCGATCATCCCGCTGATCATCGCCCAGGCCCTGGGCGGGCTCTCCGTCACCGTGGCATCCATCGCCGGGCAGGCCTTCATCGCGTCGGTGACCGCCACGCGCGATCGCGACGAGGTCTACGGGCGGTACAGCCTGATCGTGGCCCTGGATAACGTGGCGGGCCCCGCGCTGGGCGGGCTGCTGGCGCAGTGGGGCGGCCCAAAGGCCGCGGTGGTCGGCGGCCTGGTTCTGGCCGTGGCCGCGCTGCCCCTGGCGCTGGTGCTCCCCAGCCGGCGGACGGCCGCGCCCGTGCTCATCGCCACGCCGCGCTCGCAGCATCCGCTGGCGCTCCTGGGCCTGCCCACCGTCCTGTTCACCCTGTTCGCCAGCTTCCTGGTCATCTTCAGCACCAGCGTGAAGTCGTCGTTCTACGTGATCTACCTGGACCGCATCGGGCTCGGGAGCGGCGCTATCGGCATCGTGCTGGCGATCAGCGGCGCGGCCAGGACCGTGGTGCGCCCCATGCTCTCGTGGGCCACCGCGCGGACCGGCCGGCCGCGCCTGCTCGTCTTCGTGTGCCTGACGCTCGCCGCCGGGCTCGCCATGGTGCCGGTGGCCGGGTCGCGCATGACCGGGCAGGTGGCGCTGGCGGTGCTGCACGGGATCGCCTACGGGCTGTCGCAACCGCTGACCATCACCATGATGAGCCACGCGGTCTCCGTGGACAACCTGGGGCTGGCGTTTGCCTGGCGCCAGATCTTCTCGCGGTGCGGGGAACTGCTGGGTCCCCTCACCATGGGGTGGGTCGCCGGCGCCGCGGGATTGGAACCGGTGTTCTGGCTGGCGGCGGGGATGCTGGCGATCGTGGCGCTGCTGCCGGCGGCGCGGCGGCGGGACGGAGCCGTCCCATCGCCCGGGGCGGAGGAGAAGACCGCGGAGACCGATCCCCATGCGTAGGCGCCGCACGCTCGTCCTTCTCCTGCTGCTGATCGTCGCCCCGACCGCGGGAGTCCCGGCGCAGGCGATCGCCTTTCCCGACGGCGCGGCCGCGGGCGACGTGACCCACGAGGCCGCGGTGATCTGGACGCGGGCCTCCGGCCCCGCAGACGTCGTGGTGGAGTACGCCACGAACCCGGACCTGGTGGGCGCGCAGAGAAGTGTGGTGGCGCGCGCCGACCGCGAGACGGGGTTCACCGCGAAGGTGGACCTGCGCGGCCTCGCCCCGCAGCGCCGCTACCACTACCGCGTGGTTGCCGGATCGGGCCGCGGCGTGGTGGGCACCTTCGTGACGCCGCCGGCCCCCGACCGCACCGCGCCCGTCACCCTCATCTGGGGCGCGGATACCTCGGAAGCCCACCAGCCGTTCGCCATCTTCGAGGTCATGCGCCGCCGGAACCCCGACCTGTTTCTCTACCTCGGCGACACCATCTATGCCGATCACGGACCGCTGCGCGCCCGCACGGTCGAGCAGTACCGGGAGAAGTACCGCATCAACCGGCAGGATTCTCACCTGCGATCGTTCCTGGCCGGCACCTCCACGTGGGCGATCTGGGACGACCACGAGGTGGAAAACGACTTCGACAGCACCCATCCGCGTCTGCTGACCGGGCTGCGCGCGTTCCTGGACTCCTGGCCCATCCGCACCCCGCCGGGCCAGCCCAACCAGCTCTACCGGAGTTTCCAGTGGGGGCGCACCGCGGAGTTCTTCATCCTGGACACGCGCCAGTACCGCTCTCCGGCGTCGCAGCCGGACGGCCCGGGCAAGACGATGCTGGGCCGCGCCCAGAAGCAGTGGCTCCTGGACGGGCTCACCGGGTCGGACGCCGCGGTGAAATTCGTGGTGAGCAGCGTGGTCCTCCGCCACCACGGCAGCGACTCGTGGGGAGGGTACGCGACGGAGCGGGACGAGATCCTGCGATTCATCCAGGACCGGCGCATCCGGAACGTGGTGTTCCTGGCGGGCGACGTGCACTACGCGGCGCTCATTCGCCACCCGGAGGGCGTCTACGAAGCGATCTCGGGCCCGCTGGCGGCCATCCCCAACCCGCGCGCGGCCGCGGCCAGACGGCCGGGGACCCTGTGGGCCGCGACGCTGCGGTACAACTACGGCTGGATGCAGGTGTCCGGTGAGGGGATCACAGCGGAGTGGCGGGACGAGCAGGACCGCCTGCTGCACCGGGCGCAGATCCCGGTGAATCCGTAGCAGCGCGCGGCGCCGCGACCCGGAGGGGAAACTCGCGCCTGTCTGTGGAAGATCACTCGCGAGTGACGCCCCACGGGGAGGGTTGGCCGGCTTGCCCGTGAGCCGCGCGCGCGCATCGGCCGTTGTCCGCGGCGCCTGCCCGCACGACTGTCCCGACACCTGCGCCTGGCAGGTCACGGTGGAGGACGGCGTCGCCGTCCGCCTCGCCGGCGACCCGGATCATCCCTTCACCCGCGGCACGCTGTGCGCAAAGGTCAACCACTTCCTGGACCGCGTCTACAGCCCCGACCGGATCCTCCATCCGCTGCGCCGCGCCGGCTCCAAAGGCGAGGGGAAGTTCGAGCGCGTGACCTGGGACGAGGCGCTGGATGGCGTCGCCGACGCGTTGCGCCGGATCATCGAGACGGACGGGGCCACCGCGATCCTCCCGTACAGCTACTACGGCACCCAGGGGCTGATCCAGGCCACGGGCATGGACCGCCGCTTCTTCGCCCGGCTGGGCGCCAGCCGCCTGGAGCGCAACGTCTGCACCGCCGCCGCCCGCGCGGGCATCGCCGTCACCATGGGCAACCGGCCCGGCATGCTGCCGGAAGACATCGTCCACAGCCGCTTCATCATCCTGTGGGGCACCAACACCATCGTCACCAACCTGCACCTGTGGCCGTTCATCCGCGAGGCCCGGGAGGCGGGCGCCACGCTGGTGGTCATCGACCCTGTGAAGACACGCACGGCCACGGCGGCGAACTGGCACCTCCGGCCGATGCCGGGGACCGACGCCGCGCTGGCGCTGGGCATGATGCACGTCATCGTCGCCGAGCACCTCTACGACGCCGACTACGTGGCGCGGCACACGGTGGGGTTCGACCGCCTGCGCGCGCGGCTCGCCGAGTATCCGTCGGAGCGCGTGGCGCAGATCACCGGCCTCGACGCCGCGGAGATCATCCGCCTGGCACGCGCCTACGCGACGACGAGGCCTGCAGTCATCCGCCCGCTGGTCGGCATGGAGCACCGCACCCACGGCGCCATGGCCTTCCGCACCATCGCCTGCCTGCCCGCGCTGGTGGGGGCGTGGCGCGACCGCGGCGGCGGGCTGCTGCACATGACGCACCGTCTCCACTTCCAGGCCCTCAACGCGGCAGCCGTGGAGATGCCCGAACTACAACAGCCCGGCGTGCGGGCGATCAACATGGTGCAGCTCGGCCGCGTTCTCACCGACCCGGACCTCCGGCCGCCCATCCGCGCACTCATCGTCTACAACAGCAACCCCGCGGCGATCGCGCCCAACCAGAACCTGGTCCTGCAGGGGCTGCGCCGCGACGACCTGTTCACCGTGGTGCTGGAGCAGTTCCTCACCGATACCGCGCGCCACGCCGACTACGTGCTGCCGGTGACCACGCAGGTCGAGCACTGGGACCTGAACTGGTCCTGGGGCCACACCTACCTCACGCTGAACCGCCCGGCCATCGCGCCGTGCGGAGAAGCACTGCCCAACAGCGAGATCTTCCGACGGCTGGCGCAGCGCATGGGATTCCACGACCCGTGCTACCGGGAGACCGACGAGGAGATGATTCGAAAGGCGTTGGACAGCCGGCACCCCTACCTGCACGGCATCACCTTCGAGCGGATCATGCAGGACGGATGGGCGTCGCTGAGCCTCCCGGAGGACTACCGGCCCTTTGCCGACGGCGGCTTCGCCACGCCGTCGGGCAAAGTGGAGTTCTACGCGGAGTCCGTGGCGGCGCAGGGCCTCGATCCGCTGCCGGCCTACGTCCCGGCGCGGGAGAGCCCAGCCGGCGATCCGGTCCTGGCGGCCCGCTATCCGCTGGCGCTCATCGCGGCCAAGTCCGGTCTCCACTTCCTCAACTCCACCTATGTGAACCTCCCGCGCCACCGGCGCGCGGAGGGCGAGCCCCTGCTGGACCTGCACCCGGAGGATGCGGCCTCCCGGGGGATCCGCGACGGCGCCCGCGTGCGGGTGTTCAACGACCGGGGCAGCGTGGAGGTGCGTGCGCGGATCGGCGACCGCGTGCGATCCGGGGTGGTGGCGATGCCGTCCGGGTGGTGGGCGTCGCTCAGCCCGGGCGGGTCGTCGGCCAACGCCCTGACATCAGACGGGATCAGCGACCTGGGCGGAGGCGGGGACTTCCACGACACGCTGGTGGAGGTGGAGCAACAGCACTGGACGGCCGCACGCGGAAGTCCGTAACGTTCGCGCCGGAGGAAACCATGAATCTCTCCACTGCCGCGCTGCTGGTGCTGGCCATCATCTTGTTCGGCCTGTACGGCCCCATCGACAACCCCCTCGGCCTTCCCGTGCGTACCCTGGGAACGCCGCTGGACGCCATGATTCCCTTCGCGCCCATCGCCGTGTATCCATACCTCTCGTACTACGCCTTCCTGATCGTGACGGTCGCCGCCCTCGGCGCGGCGCGCAGCGGCTCCTCGCTCCGCGCGTTCGTGCTGGCAGCCGTCGTGACCTTTGCCCTCACCGATCTGATCTTCGTCCTGGTGCCGACGCACGCGCCGATGCGGCCGGCGATCAGCCCGGACGGTCTGACCTCGCGCCTGGTGGCCTGGACCTACGCCTCCCTCAAACCCTACAACGCCTTTCCGAGCGTCCATACCTCAGGCTCCACCCTGTGCGCCATCGCGTGGGCGGGGACGAATCCTCGCATCGCCCCCTTGATGGAGCTCTGGGCGGCCATGATCGTGCTGTCCACGGTCCTCATGCGGCAGCACTACGTCGTGGACCTGATCGCCGGCGCGGCGCTGGCCTGGTTCGGCTTCCGGGTCGCCCGCGGCGTGCTGCCTTCACGGCAAAGGTGGGTCTCACCCAGGCGCCGCTGATTCCGGCGAACGCGAGGCCCGCACCCGACCCGGCCCCGCGCAAGGCAGATCCCACCGTTTCCTCTAGCGCCCCAGCAGAACCCGGCGAAGGCGCGCATCCGGCGTATCCCGCAGCCAGTCGCCAAAGAGGTTGAACCACATCAACGTGAAGACGATCTCCGTGCCGGGGATGGTGTCCATCCATCAGGAGGTCTTCAGGTAGTTCCGGTAGTCCGCCACCTTGCCTCCCCGCGTCGGAACGGGGGGCGGCACCCCCAGCCCCAG